>JALRFZ010000512.1 GCA_023253615.1 Verrucomicrobiales bacterium
CTGGTTCACCTTGTTGTCTTCCACGAGGAGCACGCGCGAGCGGCCGTTTTCCCGGGCCTGGTGTTCCTGCACCGTCACCGAGACCTCGCCGGCATCGGGGAACTTGATCGCGTTGCTCGTCAGATTCGAGAGGAGCTGTTCGAGACGGAGGTCGTCGGCGACGAAACGTTCCGTCAGCGTCTCGCAGATCGTCGCGGAGAGACCGATGTGCCGCGTGTCCGCGTTCGCCTTGTAGACGAGGAGGACTTCGCGGATCAACTTCTGCAACTCGAAAGGACGCGGCTTCAGCGGCATCTCCTTCGCGTTGAGTTTCGCATAGTCGAGGATGTCGTCGAGGATGTTCAGGAGCGACTCGCTCGAGCTGTGGATCGTCTCGAGATGCTCGCACTGGATCGGATCGAGATCCATCTCGAGGAGGAGGTTCACCATGCCGAAGATCCCGTTCATCGGCGTGCGGACCTCGTGGCTCATGTTGGCGAAGAAACGCTCCTTCTCCTTCGCCGCCTCGAGCACCTCCTGGTTGAGCTTTTCGAGCTGCTCCTGTTTGGCCGCCATCGAGGCCGCCATGGATCGCACGAAGGCGATCAAGGGATGCTCGCCCGGCCGCAGCGCCGGGATGCGCTGGGTGTGGCTCGGGTATTGGATCATGAACTCCGAGACCACCTTTTCGAGCTGCCGGATTGTCTCATCCGCATCACTCGTCACTGCCGCTGCCGCAGGCAGGGCACGAGGCATCACCGGACGGATCGCGATGGGCGCGGTCGTGCCTTTCTTCGGCAAAGTGGATAGTTTGGGGAGCTCGCGCTTGCGATGCGGGGTCATCTGTTCAATAATTTCCATTAATTCAATATGATAGCAAGGCCTTGTTTTCCGGTTTTTTATTTAAAAATCCTTTAGGTCCCCGCTCGGGAAGCCCTGATTTTCTGGCGGTTCCGTCGGGAAAGGCTGTCCAAACGGCGGAATTTCTGACTTTCTGGGAAAGGGTCTCTTATTACGGATTCCTACGTATCCTTGAATTTCCGATGAATTTTCCCCGATTTCTCCCTCTCACGGCCACGATTTGTCTGGCTACCGTCCCGCTTTGCCTTCGCGCCGCCGATGAATGGAGTGGGATTTATCCCCATCTCGCCTTTTTCAACGACGAGGACGAATGCGGCACCGGAGGCGTCGTGCCGTGGGGTGGCAAACTCTGGGCCCTGACCTACGCGCCTCACAAACCCTCCGGTTCCTCGGACAAGCTCTACGAGATCTCCCCCGATCTCGTCCTCACCGTCCGCCCCGAGTCCATCGGCGGTACCCCGGCGAACCGCATGATCCACCGCGAGTCCGGCCAGCTCTTCATGGGCCCTTACGCGATCGACGAGACGGGCAAAGTCCGCGTCATCCCCTACACCGGGATGTTCGGGCGCCCCACCGCGAACGCGCGCCACCTCACCGATCCGGGCGGGAAGATCTATTGCGCCTCGATGGAAGAAGCCCTCTACGAGATCGACGTGAAGACCCTCGCGGTGACACCGCTCTACCGAGACGAACAGGACAAGACCCCCGGACCCAAGGCCGGCCTGCCCGGTTACCACGGCAAGGGCATGTATTCCGGCCAAGGCGTGCTCGTCTACGCGAACAACGGCGAAAACTCCGCGGAAGCGCGCCGCGATCCCTTCGTGCCCTCGGGTGTGCTCGCGGAATGGAATGGAAAAGATTGGACCGTCGTGCGCCGCAACCAGTTCACCGAGGTGACCGGTCCCGGCGCCATCTTCGGCAACGAAAACCCCGCGACCGATCCGCTCTGGAGCGTCGGCTGGGATGCGAAATCGCTCCTGCTCATGCTCCGCGACGGCGGTGCCTGGCACACCTACCGTCTCCCGAAGGCGAGTCACAGCTACGACGGCGCCCACGGGTGGAACACGGAGTGGCCCCGCATCCGCGAGATCGGCGAGGGCGACGATCTCCTCATGACCATGCACGGGATGTTCTGGAAGTTTCCGAAGGGCTTCTCCGTCGCCGATACTTCCGGCATCGCCCCGCGCTCGACTTATCTGAAAGTGATCGGGGATTTCTGCCAATGGCAGGATCGCCTCGTCTTTGGCTGCGACGACACCGCCAAGAGCGAATTCCTCAACAAGCGCAAAGCCAAGGGCGAAATCGCCGCGCCGCAGTCGCAGTCGAATCTGTGGTTTGTCGATCCGGCGAAGCTCGATCAGCTCGGACCGGTGATCGGGCGCGGGGCGGTGTGGCTGAAGGAAGACGTCGCCGTCGGCACGAAATCGGATCCCTACCTCTTCGGTGGTTTGCAGCAGCGTGCCCTTCATCTCGCGCATGATGGGGAAGGGGAGTTGAGCGTCGCCCTCGAGATCGACCGCGATGGCAAGGGCACGTGGGAGCCTCTGCAAACGATCGTGATGCCTCCGCGGGGATACGTCTGGACCGCCTTCGACGCGGGCGCGCCGGGCGTCTGGATCCGCCTCGCGCCCGCCACTCCCGCGAAAGGACTGACCGCCGCTTTCTCCAACGCCGATGCCGGTGATCGATCCGGCGCGCCGACGAAATTTGCCGGCATCGCCACGGCGGATTCAACCGCGGCTTCCGGCGGCGTCATCCGCGCCCGTGGTGAAAACAAACGGAACCTCCATTTCGCGGCGAGGACCCAGGAGGGTTTGCTCGGGCTTTATACCCTGTCGAGCCGTGACGGCACCCTGACATTGACACCAGACGACAATGCCACCGAACTCGCGTGGCTCGAACAGCACGCCGCGATCCCTTCGCGCGAGGGAGTGATCACCACCGATGCCGCGTCCGTGATCTACACCGACGATGCCGGGAAACGCTTCCGCCTTCCGCGCGGGAACGCCGCCTGCGACCAACCCAATCCCCTCGGCGGCGAACGCCTCTGCCGCGAGGTGGCGACGGAGCGCGATCTCTTCAATTGCCACGGCACCTTCTTCGAGCTGCCTGCCGAGAATGCCGCCGGCTTCAGCCGCGTCCGTCCCGTCGCGACGCACGGGCTGCGCATCGTCGATTACTGCAGCTACCGGGGATTGCTTGTCATCTCGGGCATTGATCTCGCGCAGGCGGGAGACAACCGCCACGTCATCCGCAGCAGCGACGGCAAGACCGGGCTCTGGGTCGGGACGATCGATGATCTCTGGGAGCTCGGCAAACCGGTCGGTTCCGGAGGTCCGTGGAAGGACACCGCGGTCAAAGCGGGCCAGGTCTCCGACGCGTATCTGATGACCGCTTACGACGAGAAGGAGCTGACCCTTTCCGCCGACCAGAACACGAAGGTGACCGTCGAAGTCGACCTCACCGGCATGGGCGATTGGGTCGCCTACCGCGGGTTTGAACTCGAGGCGGGCAAGGAGGAGAAACACGTCTTTCCGGACGGGTTCCAAGCCTATTGGGTGCGCTGCCGCAGCGAGGCGGAGGCGACGGTGACGGCGTGGCTGGAGTATCGGTGAGGGTTGAAATCCTCGCGCGAAAGCGTTAATCTCCGGACATGGCGACGTTGCTGACCCACCGGTTCACCGTTTCGGATTACTTCCGGATGGCGGAAAGCGGCATCCTTCCGAGCGAGGCGAGAGTCGAATTGATTGATGGAGAAATTGTCGATATGAGCCCGATCGGACCGTTTCACAGTGGATCAGTGAACAAGCTGGCGAGGCGATTCATGGGGAATGACTCCGGTCATTGGTGGGTTTCCATTCAGGCCCCTCTCGATCTTGGTGAACATGACATGCCTGAGCCCGATCTCGCCCTCTTGCGCCCTGTCGATCATTGTTACACCGATGCCCACCCCGTCGCCGCTGATGTGTTCTTGCTCATCGAAGTCTCCGACTCCAGCCTCAGTTTCGACCAGACGGTGAAGCTGCCCCTCTATGCGAAACACGCCGTTCCCGAGGTGTGGATCCTGAATGTGCCGCAACGACAGCTCGAAGTGTATCGCCGGCCGCAGGGCGGTGTTTACCAGGACAAGTCGGTCCACCGGGACGGGATCGTCGCACCCGCCTCGTTCCCCGATGCGGGCATCGAGGTGGGGGAGTTGGTTTGAAAGCCGGTTTTTTGTTCGCCGGGGCGTAGAGCGGAACCGCATTCCGCCGGTGGCCGTTGATCTGGTCCGAGCCAGGCGGATCGCGAGTTCCCTCACTCCGCCCCCTCCCCCTCCACCTCCAACGACTCCGGACCCGCCCCCGGCCGCTCCAATTCCCCCACCACCCGGAAGCCCTCGCGATCGAGCAGCAGGATCTCGAGGCTCACGGGAAACCGGGCCTGGCGATATTCTTCGACGAGGGCGGGACCGAATTCCTCCAGCGCGCCGCCGGTCGCGGGGAAGAGGTAGATGCGGTTCCGCTCGAGCAGCAGCACGTGGATGCGATCCCCGAGCGATTCCTTGAAACGTTCGTGCAGCTTCGGGGAAAGGATCGCACTGGTGAGGAAGGGGTCCTCGTCCGCGATGATGGCGTAGAGGACGATGCCGCGATGATCGCGCACGAGCCGGGGTTCGAGCTTCGCCGCGACGGAGTCGGCGACCTGGCGGGCGGAGGGGAAAAACGTCTCCCACGCGAGACCGCGTTCCTCCCAGGTCTTCTTCGTGAAGGGGCGCACGCCGAAACTCCATTCGTAGTGGGCCGCCATCTTCGTGGTCTTCGCTCCTTCGATGGGACCGGTGATGTCGAGGGCCTCGAAGCCTCCCCCGAAAATGATGCCGATGCGGCGGGCGGGGGCTTCCGCCGGTTTCTCCGCCGCCTGGGCGGCGAGCGGGGAGGCGATGAGGGCGAGGGCGAGAAGCCAGGAGCTGGGAATTCCGTTTGCCATCCGGCGGGGGAGGGGGTTCGATGCGGGTTTCCAAAGCTAACCGCGGATGATCACATTTCTAGAAGGAACCCTCGAGGAAAGCTGGCCGGGCCGGCTCGTCATCAATGTCGGCGGCGTCGGCTACGAGGTGCTCGTGCCGCTCTTCGGCGATGAGCAATTCGGCCAGGCCGGGACGACGACGCGGGTGCTGACCCACCACCACATCCGCGAGCAGGAACAAACCCTCTACGGTTTCCCCGACGAGGACGCGCGCGATCTTTTCCGCCTCCTCATCAATCACGTCTCCGGCGTGGGGCCGAAAGTGGCGATGTCCATCCTCAGCGGCATGGCCGCGGCCGACTTCAAGGAGGCGGAGGTGCGCGGAGACATCAACACGATCTCGAAGATCCGCGGGCTCGGCAAAAAGACGGCCGAGCGCATCGTCCTCGAGCTGGGCGACAAGGTCGGAGTGAAGGACGCGTGGCAGGCCCAGTCGGTCCGCGCGACCCTCGCGCCCGAAGCCGTCGCGAAAAACGACTCCCTCCTTGCCCTCATCTCGCTCGGCTACAAACAGGTCGAGGCGCAGAAGGCGATCGAGAAGCTGCCCGATCACTTGTCGAAGCCCGATGAAATGTTGCGGGCCGCCCTGCGTCTCCTACAGGGATGATGTCCGCCCTTGCCCTTCCTCCCGTTGCACCAGCCATGTCCGATCCGATCCGCCGTGCCGAACGCGTCCGCGCCGCGATGCCGGATGGCGGCCTCTTTGCGGAAAAGGAATGGCGCGTTTCCCCCGAGCCCTTTCTCCTGACCAAGTCGGAGGTGCGCCAACTCGAGCAGCTCGGTCCTCTCTTTCACCGTTTTCAAAAAACCTGCGACCTCCTCTACCGACGTAGCCGCGGGGGCTCCCTGCCCGCGTGGATCGCGCGCGATCTCGACCGCGGCAAGCCGGCCGATCTGCTCGGGGCCGGACTCGCCCACGCCACCCTGACAGAAACACCACGCGTGATCCGTCCCGACCTGATCCTCACCGCGGACGGATTCTCCGCGACCGAGCTCGATTCCGTGCCCGGCGGCATCGGGCTCACCGCCTGGCTCGGCGAGACCTACGCGGCGCTCGATTCCTCCCATGAAATCGTCGGCGGAGCGGACGGGATGTTCGCCGGCTTCGCCTCGATCTTCGGCGCGGGCGGGGCCGACCTGCTCGTTTCGGAGGAATCGGCCGGTTACCGTCCCGAGATGCAATGGCTCGCGGACCGGATGCCCGGCGACTGGCGGGTCGCTGATGCCGAGACCTACGGGGTGACGGACCGCGAGGTCTATCGGTTTTTCGAGCTCTTCGACTTGCCGAACCTGCCCGCGAGCGGGGCGCTCATGGCCGCCGCGGCCGAGGGACGCGTGAAGGTGACGGCCCCCTTCAAGCCCTGGCTCGAGGAGAAGATGTGGTCGGCCTTGTTCTGGTCGCACCCGCTCCGCGAGGTCTGGAAACGCGAGTTGCGCGAGTCGAACTGGAAACGCCTCCGCGCGATGTTTCCGCAGAGCTGGATCGTCGATCCCGCCGAGGTGCCGCACCACGCCGTGATTCCCGGGCTCGGGATCGGGAGCTTTGAAGAGCTGAAAGGCTTTTCGCAAAAAGAGCGCGAGCTCGTCCTGAAATTGAGCGGCTTCAACGAGCAGGCCTGGGGCAGCCGCAGTGTCACGGTGGGGCAGGATGCCTCGCAGGCGGAATGGGGCGCGGCCGTGGACCATGCGATCCACTCGTATGACCGGGCACCCTACGTGCTGCAGCGCTTCCACGCCGGAAAGCTCGTGTCGCATCCGTGGTGGAATCCCGCGACCGGCCGCATCGAGACGATGGAGGGGCGCGTGCGGCTCTGTCCCTACTATTTCGTGTCGGCGAAAGACGACTCGGTCTCCCTCGGCGGCGTCCTCGCGACGATCTGTCCCGCCGACAAAAAGATCCTCCACGGGATGCGCGATGCCATTCTCGTGCCGTGCCGGGTGGAGTGAACGGGGGGCGGGGAAGCGGCCTGGTGGGGGTGTCGGACGCGTTCGAGGAAGCGACGCAGTAAAAGGTAAAAGGTGAAAGGTGGCGAGCTTGAAAGGGCTTTCGGATTGGCGGATGCCGATGAGGATGCGGAATCAATCCGGGATTCTCCAAGTGTGAACGGCGATGATGCGGTAGGGACCGGGTTCGGAATGGTTGAAACGGCCTGAGGCGACTGCCTCGAACGCATTTTCGAAGGCAGGAATGAGGCAGAACTCATTCACCTCGATTTCGTTCGCGAGGGCATTGCAGGAAAGCGGGGAACATTCCGCGGCATTGCCGTAGGTATACGTGACGACATCGTAGCCGGCCAAAAAGAGGGGTTCCGGGCGCGCGACCGCAACGGAGAATGAGGAATCGGCGGTGATCGGCTGCCAACCGAGATCAGGCGTGAACTGTTCTTCGAACGCTTCGTAGAAGAACCACGTGGCCTTGGAAAGATCGATGCCTTTTGCCGAAGCGATCTTTTGGATGAGGGCAGGATCATCAAAGAGCCAGAAACCGTTGTGAAGCCAATCGTCGGTCCAGTCGGAGAAGTCTTTGGAAAGGCACGGACTGACGGAAAAGACCTTCTCCACCTGCCGTGAGGTCATCCATCCGGAAGGGGTGGAGACGAATTTCGCCATGTGACCTATAGGTATCATCCGGGCAATTACTTGGGTCCACTTTCGTTGGCAGACATCCCTTGGCAACCGCGTGGAAGTGTGAAATTTGGCTGAATCTCGCAATTTTGATAATAAACTTCCCTTTATTTTAAAAGAATTGGAAGGTTTTGTTGCGTTTTTGCGTATCAGACGTAATATTTTTCCCCTCGCCCCCATGGGCGAGGACCCGACCCCTCAATTTTGTCTAATCCCTCACCTCGCTCGGTCGTCTGCACCATGACAGACGGGCCCGGAGTCACGATCAGAGCTGAACCCCATCCAGAGGCGAAAGGAAGTGAAAAAGATCAAATTCACCTGCCCGCATTGCGAGGCGAAACTGCGTGTGCCCACCCACTTGGCCGGAGTCTCCGCGCCCTGTCCGAAATGCGGGGCGACGATCACGGCCCCCTCCGACATCACCTCCGCGGTGATCGAGGCACCGACGGAACGCCGCGCCCCGGCGGCTGCCGCCCCGGCCCGTGCCCGTCAGCAAAGCGGCGGCACCGCCGTGCTCGAGGCGCCGGTGAGCCGGAAGACTGTCGCCACGGCTCCTCCCGTGATGACTCCCGTGGCGGAAATCCCGTCCACATCCGCGGCAATCGTGGCTGCTCCCGCACCGGTCGAGGCAAAGTCCGCACCGGCTCCCGCGCGTCCGCAGCCGGTCCCCGTCCCGGCGGCCGCGCCCGATTCCCCCGCCACCACACGTGCCATACCAACACCGGTGCCGGCGATGGTGGAGGCTCCCGGGTCCGTCTCCACGCCATCCGAATTCGCCCGGACACGCCCCGTCGCGGCGGCCGCGCCGACTCCCGTGCCGCCCGCGCTCTTTGAGCCGCCCGCTCCCGTCTCCGAGCCGGTGCCGGCAATGGAAGACGAGCGCTCCGCCCCTCCGGCCCTGCTCGAAGACGAGGCCGCCGTGGTCGTCGAAGAGCTGGCCCAAGAGATGCCCCCGGCACCCGAGCCGGTCTCGCCGCTCGCGCCCATCACCCAGCCGATCCGTGTTTCGCCGCCTCCGGGAGATCTCCCCATTTCCCGGGAGAACGTATCGGCTCCCGGCACTTTGCCGCGTCTCGACGTATCCCTCGCCGGCCAGGATCTATCGGGAGCGGGTGCCATCCTCTTCGGAGACAGGGCGACCCCTCAGGGGCGCACCCGGCTCGTGCTGCCCCAACCCGGCACGGCCGTCCATGCCGGCAGCCCGGGTGATTTTCTCGTCGCCCCCGCCGCAGCCGCTTCCCCGGTGGTGGCTCCGGCGCCCCCCGTGGTGGCCGTGGTGCCCGTGCCCGTGCCCCTCGCTCCGCCGCCCTTGTCCGGGGCTCCCGTCCATCCCTGGAACGAGACGAACGACGACGACCAGCCGACGGAGGTCTTTGCCGAGACGCCCGTGGACGACTTTGTTGAATCCCCTGTGCATGACGAGCCCGCCATGCTCGAGCCCGTGGCTTCCGTCGAGCCGGAGCTGCCCATCGTCGCGATCCCCCGCTACAAGACCATCCCGCTCCCGAATGAAACCGCGCCGCTCTCTCTCGATGAGCTCGAGGGGGTCGAAAGCGGCGAAATCTGGGATGACTCCGCGATTCTCGAGAACGACGCGATTTTCGATCCCGAAGGATACCTCGGGGAACCGGCCATCGACGAATGGCACGAAACGCCCATCGCCCTTGGTATTCCCCCTCTCGATCTGCCCGAGGGGCACGAGCGCGAGACGACTCCACCGCCCCGGCCCGCGCCGCCCATCGCACCACCGTTCCCCACCGACTGGCCGGAGATCGAGACCACTCCGGTGGCTGTGCCCGAGGGCGCGCCTCCCGGCTTGCCGACCCTCGGGGACGACTCCGACCTGCCCTCCCATCCGCTGCATGGGGGATCGTTCGGCCGCCTTTTCCTGCAGCAGGCGCCACCCGATCAAATCGCGCCCGGACCGCTTGGTGCCGGTGCGGGCCTTGCTCCAGCCGCAGCCGTGGTGCCCGCGGAGAAACAGGCGACCCTTACCCCCGCGAATGGGGGGGACATCCTCGACGAACTTTTTTACGCCGCCCCGAAGGAGGCCGGCGAAAAGAAGGGCCTCAGCAAGACGGCCATCATGGCCATCTCGACCGTCGTCGGCGTGGCGATCTTCGCGATCGTCGGCGTCTATTTCGTGATCCATTCCTTCCTCGGAGGTTTTGATCCCGCCGAAGCCTACCGCGAGCCGGAAGGCGGCGATCCCGCCGCGGAAAACCAGCCGGCCGGGACACTCGTGGTGAAGCCCAAGGGCGTGACGGTTCCGGGTTCCGTCCCGGAGATCGAGGATGCCCCCGCCGTGATCGATCCCGTGGCGATGTTGCGCGAGGAGACCGGCGCCGCACCAGTTGATCCGCCGGCCGTGTCCTTCGATGAAAAGGTGCAGCAGGCCGTGAACGGCACCCGCGGTGGCGGCAACTCCCTGATCGGGTCGCCCAGCCTCGATCTCGTCGAGACACCCGTCACGGATTTCTCCGGAGCCGTTCCGCCGGCCTTGACCTCGCCGGGCTCCGCCATGACACTCCCGTTCGCCGACGCGGCTCCCGCTCCCGCACCTGCCCCGGCTCCGACCGCGGAGTCCGCCACGGCGCCTCCGACCGCGCCGGATGCCGCCGGATCCGCTGACGGCGGACCGGGGGCCGCGGCACCGCGTTCGCTCGACCCCGCCGCGAGCAAGGATCCGAATTACAACCCGCCCGCCTCCTTCGCCGCTCCCGGACCGAACGATGGAGCCCTCGGCAAGACGCACGACCTCATCGACGCCTTTCTGCGCGCCCCCGACTGGGCGACACGCGTGAACTACGCCTACCAGGGCGACAGCCTCCGTGCCGCGATCGAGGATTACCACAAAAAGTGGCCCTACAAGCCCTTCGGCCGCTATTCGCTGCAGCTCTACCAGATCGAGGCCGACACCTCCCTCGGCGGCCCCTACTGGGTCTTCATCGTCTCGACCAGCGACGAGGAAGAGGGTTTCCCCCTCATCGTCCGTACCGAGAATGGAATGCTCAAGGTCGATTGGGAGATCTTCGCCGAGTTCTCCGACCGTCACTTCCTGCGCTTCCGCGACGGCACGATGCCCCCGCCAGCCACCTTCCGGGTCATCGTCGAGCGTTTCTCCGACTACTACGGCAGCGACAAGGACGCCTTCACCGAGTTGAAAGACCATTACGTCTACCAGGTGAATCCGCCCTACGGCGATCTCAACGAGTTCTCCGAATTCGTCTTCGTGAAGAAAGATTCGCCCCTCGCCAAGCAGCTCGATGGTCTCGTCCGCCTCGGCGACGAGCCGCTCGCCGTCGTCGTCACGCTCGATAACAAGGCCTTCGCCCACGGAGTGAAACATTTCGTGATCACCGAACTGCTCACCGAAGGCTGGTTCCACTGATCCCGCGGAGAAGGGACCGGCCATGGAGACCGCGATCGACCGATTCATCCGCCACCTCGCGGTGGAAAAGGGGCTCTCGGAAAACTACCAGCTCTCCGTGCGCCGTTCCCTCGAGGCTTTCGCCGCCTGGGTCGAGAAAGAGCACCGCATCACCGATCCCGCCGCGGTGACCTTGCGGCATCTCACCGATTATCTCGCCCGGCGCCGCCTCGTCGACCGTCTCGCCGCCTCCAGCGCGCGCGTCCACCTCATCGCCCTGAAGATCTTTTTCCGGCACCTCGCCGGCAAAGGTCTCGTCGCCGTCGATCCCGCCGAGCCGATCGATCCGCCCAAGCTCGAAAAATACCTGCCCGATACCCTGAACGAACCCTCCGTGGTGCGTCTGCTGGAGTCGATCGACGATGCCCTGCCCCTCGCCCGGCGCGACCGGGCCATGCTCGAGCTCATCTATGCGAGCGGCCTGCGCGTCTCCGAACTCACCGGGGCGAGGCTCGAGAATCTTTTCCTCGGGGAAGGGGCCATCCGCGTCACCGGCAAAGGCTCGAAGACCCGGGTCGTCCCCGTCGGCTCGGCCGCGTGCGAGGCCGTCACCGCCTACCTCGAAGGCGAGCGACCCACTCTCGTCAGCCGTCACAGCGGCAGCGAGATCTTCCTCTCCAACCGCGGCAGGAAGCTCAGCACCACCCGCGTCTGGCAGATCGTGAAAGAGCGGGCGAAGATGGCCGGGATCGAGTCAAACGTTTATCCGCACCTCCTGCGGCATTCCTTCGCCACCCATCTCCTCGGGAACGGCGCCGACCTGCGCGTCATCCAGGAACTCCTCGGTCACGCCGACATCGCGACCACGCAGATCTACACGCACGTCGATCAAAAACATCTCCAGGACGTCCACCGTCGCTTTCACCCGAGAAGCTGAACCAAGAACCAGACACCAAGGACCAAGCCCCCCTCACTCGCCGTCCGCGCGCTTCCACCAATCGGCGGGGCGCTCCCAGGGATCGAGGGTCTCGGCGTGTTCTTCGCCGTAGGTCTCTTCGCGCTCGCGTTCACGGTGGAAGGCGTTGCGTTTTTCCTCGGCCGCGACTTCCTCGAGGAGTTGGGCGACTTCATCAGGCTCTTCGGCGTAGCGCTTCTCACGCCAGACGAGATAGCCGAAAAAGACGGCGATCCCCAGCACCATGCCGGCCACGAGCCCCACCAGAAAGAGGGCGGCGGCACTGTCGGCCTCGACCAGCGGACCGTGGCCAACCCCGTAGTCCGCCATCGCCGCGCGGTTCATCTTCACCAATCCATCCACCACGACGAGAGCGAGGATGAAGGCGCCGATGATCAGGGCGAGACGGTTCCAGGAAAGTTTCATGTGGTCGCGGTCGGGACCCCGGGGGAGAAAGGGGGCGGGCGAAGTATAACAACTCCACCCCCGCGCTCAATCCTAAAATCAAAAATATTGGAAAAGCGCCAGATTTGAGAATCGCATTCGCGAAAATCCCCAAAATTTTCCGCTCACTTCTGGCAGGCGCCGCAGCGGCCGAAAAATTCCAGCTCGTGTTCCAGATCCGAGAAGCCGCTTTCCTCCGCGATCTGCTTCTCGAGGTGCTCCACCGGGCAGGCGATATCGAGCACCTCCACGGTGCCACAGTCGCGGCAGATCAGGTAATCCTGGTGGCTGCTTTCCCGAAGGCAGTAGTGCGCCGCCCGGCTGTGGAAGCCGATGCGCCGGACGATGCGACGTTCCTCGAGGCGGCTCACGAGCCGGTAGATCGTCGCGGGATCGCAGGAGACGCCGAATTCCGCGCTCGCCGCGATCTGTTGCAGGGTCAGCGGCTGGTCCGCGGTCGCGAGAACGCGCAGGCAGGCCTCCAGCGCCGCGGTGCGGCGCAGTCCCGCCTCCGAGCATTGCTTCAGGAGATCCTCGATCGCGATGGGGTGTTTGCTCATCTTGAGGTCCATCTTAGATGGCAAGCGGCGAATCCGCAACGCCCGGCACCCGTCACGGCGGAGGAAAGAGGGTTGGATGGGGGAATGGACCCTGTTGGGTGGGGGATCCGCATCGGATGCCTTGACCCTCGTTCCCGGCACGGTTACTGTGCGGCACAGGCATGAAGAACATCACCCTCAAGATCGATGATCAGACCTACCGCAAGGCCCGTCTTCTGGCGGCGGAAAGGGGGACATCGGTGAGCGCGATGGTTCGCGAGATTCTGGTGCGTGTCGCCGCGGGTGAGGAAGATCGCGAAGCCCGCCGGATCCAGGCTCTCGAGGAATTGTTTCGGGAAGCCGATGCCCGGGCATCGGCTCGCCCGACGCCGCTCGTTCCTTTGACGCGGGAGGAGATCTATGCCGAGCGCCTTCGTTGACAGCAATGTCCTGATCTACGCGGCGGACGAGTCCTTCCCGCAGCCGCGGAAGACATCCATCGCGCGCGAGTTGCTCCGCCGACGCGGCTTGTGGATTTCCGTGCAGGTGCTGAATGAATTCACCGTCAACGCGAGGAGGCGGGACAAGCTGGCCTTTTCACCCGAACAGGAGCGTCAATGGTATGAGCGGCTCCTGCTTTTCAACATCGTGCCCCTCACCACCGAGACCTTTCTCGCCGCGTTGGCGATTCATATCCGCCACCAGATTTCCCATTGGGACTCCCTGATTCTCGCTTCGGCCCGGGAGGCGGGTTGCAAAACGCTCTACTCCGAGGATCTGGGCGACAACCAGATCTACGAAGGCATCCGGGTGGTCAATCCGTTCCGGTGAATGGAGTGGGAAGGAAAGTGGGGAGCGTTCCCGCCCCCCCCCCCTTGACGATCCCTCAGTACACATCCCGCTGATAGCGCTTCGCCTTCCTCATTGCCTCGAGATAGGCCTTCGCCTCCTCGGGAGACTTGCCGCCGTGGGTGGCGATGATGTCCATCAGGGCCTGCTGCACGTCCTTGGCCATGCGCGAGGCGTCGCCACAGACGTAGACGTGGGCTCCGGACTCCATCCATTGGAAAACCTCGGCGCCCCGTTCGAGGAGACGGTGCTGCACGTAGATCTTCTCCTTCTGATCGCGCGAGAAAGCCAGGCTGAGATCGGTGAGGACGCCGCTCTCGAGGTAGTCGAGCCATTCGAGCTGATAGAGGAAGTCGTAGCTGAAATGCTGGTCGCCGAAGAAGAGCCAGTTTTTCCCCTTGGCTCCGCGGGCGGCGCGCTCCTCGACAAAGGCGCGGAAGGGAGCGATGCCGGTGCCGGGCCCGATCATCAGGATCGGCGTCTCGTCGTTCCCGGGGAGGCGGAAGTTGTTGTTGTGGTGGAAATAGATCCTCACTTGGTCGCCGATCTCGACATCGTCGGCGATGTAACACGAGCAGACGCCGGTGCGGTCGCGGCCGTGGCTGTGGTAGCGCACCGCGGCGATGGTGAGGTGGACCTGGTCCTCGTGCTTTTTCAGGCTCGAGGCGATGGAATAAAGCCGCGGGGCGAGCTTGCGGAGGACGCCGGTGAAGGATTCGGCGGTCCAGTGTTTGCAGGGATAAGCCTCGAGCAGATCGATGAGCTGGCGTCCATCGACCCAGGATTTGAGGGTGGCACGGCCTTCCTCGTCGAGCAGCTTCTGGAGGGCGGCATCGCCGGCGACGGCGTTGTATTTGTCGACGATGGCGGGCTGCAGGGTGGTGATGTCGTAATCGTATTTCAGGGCCTCGGCGAGGGTGGTGTCGCCGAGCTTGGCGTTGGCCCGCAGGCCGGTCGCGGCGAGGACTTCCTCGACGACGGAGGCACGGTTCACCGGGCAGATGCCGAGGGCGTCGCCGGGCTCGTAGGTGAGGCCCGAGCCTTCGAGGGAGAGTTCGACGTGCAGCACTTCCTTCGAGGAACCGGTCCCGTTGAGGACGACTTTCTCGAGGATCTCGGAGAGGTAGGGATTGTTCTTGTCGTAGGCCCCGTGGCCGCCGTCGTGGCTGGCGATCGCCGCCGCGGGGAGGGTGATGGCGGGAGCCTCCGCACCGGGGAAGGCCTTGAGGGCGCCGGCGAGCCAGGTGTCGAAGGTGGCCTGGTAATCGACATCACAGTCGACGCGATCGTGGACGCGCTCGGCCCCGAGGGCGGCGAGACGGGCGTCGAAATCCTTGCCCATCTTGCAGAAGTGTTCGTAGCTCGTGTCGCCGAGACCGCAGACGGAGTATTTCACCCCGGCGAGTTTCGGCATGGCATCGCTCATGAAGGCTTCGTAGTAGGCGACGGCGTTGTCCGGCGGATCGCCTTCGCCCCAGGTGCTGACGACGACGAGAAGGTTTTCCGCTTTGGTCAGGCTGGCGGGTTTCGCATCGCCCATGCTCGCGACAGTGGCCTTGAAGCCGGCTTTCTCGGCGGTTTTGACGATGACGCCGGCGAGCTTCTCGGAATTCCCCGATTCGGATCCGTAGAGCACGGTCAGCTTGCGCTTCGCGGCGGAGGGTATCGTCGGTGGCAAGGCCGACCCCGCGCTACCGCTGATGCCGGCGAAGAAGCCGGAAAGCCAGAGGGCCTGATCGCGGTCGAGACCGTGCGAGAGTTGATTGGCGAGCTGCTGTTGCTCGGGCCGAAGGGGGGAATTCGGGGTGGACATGGAAAAGGGGTGGGAGTGGGACCGCTGATTTTCGCTGATTCCGTGAGAGAATGTTCTATCAGACAGTGAGGGCGGGTTCGACGATATCCTTGTGGAAATCGCGTCCGTCCCTGGTCTCCTTCACATAACCGGCACGGATGACGAAGTCGCCGAAGCTCTCGCCCTCCTCGCGCTGTTTCGCGTAGTCGAGGAGGATGGGCTTGAGGATCTGCGGCGCGTCATCGCCGCGGATGGAGGCGGCGTAGAGCTTGCTGAGCCGCTGGCCGGCGTGTCCTCCACCGAGGTAGAGGTTGTATTTGCCGGGGGCTTTTCCGACGAAGCCGATCTCGGCGATGTAGGGGCGGGCGCAGCCGTTGGGGCAACCGGTCATGCGGATGGTGATGGCGTCGTGCCGCAGGCCGGCTTCTTCGAGCACTTCCTCGATCCCGGTGATGAGGTCGGGGAGATAGCGCTGCGATTCGGCGAGGGCGAGACCACAGGTGGGCAGGGCGACACAGGCCAGCGAATGGAGCCGCATCGCGGAGCGCTCGTGGGCGTCGATCATGCCGTATTGCTCGAGCAGCCCGGTGATCTCCGATTTCCGCTGCGGGGTGATGTCGGCGATGATGAGATTCTGGTTCGCGGTGAGACGGAAGTCTCCCGTGTGGATCTTTGCGATGGCCCGCAGACCGGTGAGGAGGGGATACTCCTTCGTGTCGTAAACGCGGCCGTTCTCGACGTAGAGGGTGAAATGCCAGTGGCCGCGGTGGTCCTTGATCCAGCCGTAGCGGTCGCCGTTGTCCTCGAAATGGAATTCGCGCGGGGCCTGCAGTTTGAACTGGCAGAGCTTCTCGACTTCCTCACGGAAGGCGTCGATCCCCATCGTCTCGATGGTGTATTTGAGGCGGGCGTTGGCGCGGACGTCGCGGTTCCCGTGGTCGCGCTGCACGCGGACGACCGCCTCACCCACTTTCACG
>JALRFZ010000033.1 GCA_023253615.1 Verrucomicrobiales bacterium
GGATCCACCAGTCAGCGGCGGCGGCGGCCCACCTTGGCGAGTACTTCCTTCATGGCGAGAGCCTGCACTTCCTGGACCTGCTCGATCGTGAAGTGGTTCGCCCCGTACTTCGAAACATCGACATGCGCCAACGTGCCACGGAAACCCGGACCTTTCACGAAGGGACCGATATGGGACGAGCGGTAGTTCACGACCCTCTTGGCACTCTTGGTGATCGTGCGCTGTCCGGTCGCGTCGAAGGCGATGACCAACTCGGTGGAAATGTTGTTCTGGCCGAGAAAATTCGCGAAGTCCGTCACCGCGTCAGCGCCGAAAGAATGGCCGAGGACGATGATGGGGTACGAGACCTTCTTCTCCTTCGAGCGCTTCACGATGTCGTTCGCGATCGACTGCCACGACATGAAACTATGGGAGCTGGCGTTGATCTTTTTGGCCTTCAGCTCATTCGCCATCTGGTTCATCCCCGTGGAGAAGATGTCAAAACCACCGCGGAAGAAATAGACTTCCTCGGCGGAAGCAGGCGCGGCGGAGGCGATGGCAAGAAAAGCGAGCAGGGACAAAAGCGGTTTCTTCATTACAGGATCAACAGGGTGCGGTCGGACGCCAGACCCTCTTGGGTCGGGCGAATCGGAGATTCCATGCTTCCACCCTCCGCCCTTGTCAACGCGAAAGCGGCGGGACTTCAGTGGCCGTTCCCGTAGTAGGGCGGATTTGCAATCCGCCCTGCATCCTCATCCTTCGGCGACGCCGAAAGCTTTGAGGAGGTAGTCGAGCACGGTCGGCGTGACGCCTTCAGCTCCGGGATAGAAGAACTCGCACTTCACTCCATTCGCCTCGCAATGCTCCTGCAGCTTCAGACCAAAGTTCGCGCTGTGGGTCGGATCCTTCTCTTCTTTTCCAAGGGCCGGAGGGGCACTGTAATAAAGGTAGACCGGCGGATCATCCTTCGAGACGAGCGCATAGGGGGAATATTCGGCGATCCAGGGCAGGATGGTCTCGCGCTTGGCGAGGAACTCGTCGAATTGCGTGATTTTCTTCTCCGGGTCGCCGGTGAATCCAAAGGCATGACCTCCATACCGGCTGTTCGGCGTCCATTCCTTCATCTGCGCCGGATCAAGGGTGGTCTGGGCTCCGGAGACGGCGGCAAAAGAAAGCCGGCTCGACTCGCGGGCGACGGGATCCTCGCTCTTGGGATCGGCGAGATCATCGTGGAAGGCGAGCCAGAGCGAGGTGCAGGCCCCGGCCGAGCCACCGCTGGCGCCGATCTTCGTTTTGTCGAGCCCCCACTCGCCCGCCTTGCTGCGGAGGAATTGGAGGGCGCGCGCCGCGTCGGTGAGCGGCCCCTTCACCGGAGGCACGATGCCGTCGGCGGTCGCTTCAGCAATGAATCGATACTCCACCGAGGCGACGGAGATGCCCTTTTCGAGGAGGGGATTGAGCAAGGGAATCAGCCCGCTGAGGCGCGCCCCACCCGACCAGCCGCCGCCGTGGATGAAGAGCAAAACCGGAGTCGGCTTGTCGGATTCGGCTTTCCAAACGTGCATCACCTGTTTCGGATGCGGGCCATAGGCCACGTCGTAGTGGGTCGGATCCGGCAGCACGGGATTCGCCGCGAGAAAGGCCTGGGCCTCCTTTTCGCCGATTTCCCGCACGTAGAGATTGCGCCAGCGGATCTCGCCTCCGTGGGTCTGCAGCATGACCGGCCCCTTGGCCGGAAAGGGCAAGGTCTTGTCGGGATAGTTTTCGAAATCGGCTCCCTCGACGACGACCCGGCCGTTCAGGGTCACCCAGGTGCGGGCCCCGATTTGTTTGATCTTGAAGCTGTTCCATTGGCCGAAGGGTTTGTCCATCTTCGCGATGGGATCGCGGCCGAGGGTCTTGGGCGTGTTGTTGAAGAGGCCACCCGAACCGAGGTGAGGCCGGCGGTCGGGCTTGGCGGGATCGAAGACCTGGTTCATGTCCCAGATCTGCACCTGTGGCATGCCGCGCAGGTAAATGCCGCTGTCGGCCCCGGCGACGGTCTTGTATTCGAGGTGCAGTTCGTAGTCACCGAATTCCTCCTCCGTCGTCGCGTAGGGTCCGGTGCCGCTGTTGACCAGTTCGCCGTTCTCGACGCGCCAGTGGTTCGCGAAATCGGCGCGCTGTTCTTTCAGGTTCGCTGCGAGCTTTTCGCCTTCGAGCTTGGCAGAGGTGTGGGGATTCCACCCGTACCAGCCCGTGAGATCCTTGCCGTTGAAGATCGCCCGGAAGCCTTTCGGCGGAGCGGGTTCATCGGCATGGGAAAAGGTGGCGGCAAGCAGGATGACGGCGGCGAGAGAGCCAAACAAGCGGGAGTTCATGCGTGGCATCGTAGCAATTTCCGCCAGAGCGTCGAGGACGCTGTCTGGCGGGGTCGCGCTAGGGATGGCGCAAAGCGGCGGGACGCCGCGTCTACTCCTTATTTGGCCTTCGGCTTCGGCGCGGGCTTGGGATCGAGATTGGCGTCGAGTTCTTCCTGCGTCGGCGTC
>JALRFZ010000478.1 GCA_023253615.1 Verrucomicrobiales bacterium
GCGGCCACAGCGACCCACGAGCTGACGGTCGATACGCGCCGAGTCATGAAGCTCGGTGCAGATCACGTGGAGACCGCCGAGTTCATGCACTCCCTCACCGAGTTTGATGTCGGTGCCACGCCCCGCCATGTTGGTGGACACGGTGATTTGGCCACGCTGTCCCGCCTGTGCCACGATCTCAGCCTCCTGGGCGATCTTCGGCACCTTCTGGAAAAAGTCGAGCGCCTCCTCGACGGTCATCCCGAGGACGTCGGCGATGCTTTTGCCGCGATAGGTCACATCGAGGGTCTCGCGGTTGTAGCGGCGTCCGTTGCAAGACTCGCAGGTGACATACACGTCGGAGAGGAAATGCATGTCGATCTTGATGGCACCGTCGCCCTGGCAGGTCTCGCAGCGTCCGCCCTCGACATTGAAGCTGAACCGTCCCGGCTCGTAGCCGCGCGCCCGCGAGGCGGGGAGCTGGGAAAAGAGATCGCGGATCGGACCGACGACCCCGACGTAGGTCGCGGGATTCGACCGGGGGCTGCGCCCGATCGGGGCCTGGTCGATGACGATGGCTTTGTCGAGATGCTCCATGCCCTCGATCGCATCGTGGGCGCCGGGCTTGTCCTTGCTGTGGTGAAAATGGCGGAAGAGGGCGCGCCGGAGGATGTCGTCGACGAGGGTCGATTTGCCGCTGCCGGAGAGACCGGTGACGCAGATGAAGCGCCCCAGTGGAAAACGCACGTCGAGGTTCTTCAGGTTGTGCTCGCGCGCGCCGCGGATGACGAGTTCGCGGGTGTCGCCGTCGGAGAAGAGGGGTTTGTCAGGAATCTCGATGCGCCGTTTCCCTGACAAAAACGCCCCGGTGACCGACTTGGGATTCGCCGCGACTTCGTCGGGCGTGCCCTGGGCGAGGAGCTCGCCGCCGTGGGCTCCGGCCCCGGGTCCGAGATCGAGGAGGTGATCGGCCGCGCGGATCGTGTCCTCGTCGTGCTCCACGACGATGACGGTATTGCCGGCGTCGCGCAGGTTCTGCAGGGTGGCGATGAGCTTTTCGTTGTCGGACTGGTGCAGGCCGATGCTGGGCTCGTCGAGCACGTAGAGGACGCCGGCGAGTCCCGCGCCGAGTTGGGTGGCGAGGCGGATGCGCTGGCTTTCGCCGCCGGAAAGGGTGCCGCTCTCGCGATCGAGGGTGAGGTAGCCGATCCCGACGGTATCGAGAAAGACGAGGCGTTTCCGCACCTCGTTGAGCACCTCGGTGGCGTAGGTGGCCTGCACCTCGCTGAGCTCGACGCCGTCGAGCCAGGGGATCGCCTCGGAGATGGCGAGCGAGGTGAATCCCTCGATCGAGAGCGGGCGCTCGCGATGGGCGAGGGTGACGGCGAGGATCTCATCTTTCAGCCGCCGGCCGCTGCAGTCGGGACAGGGCTTCGCCGACATGAAGCGCCGCACGTTGCGTTTCGTCATTTCGCTGTCGCTCGTGTCGAGGAGACGCGTCGCCTGGTTTGCGAGTCCCTCGAAGCGCTCGTCGCCGAAAAGGAGCGCCTTTTTGAACTCGCGCGAGAGGCTGCGGACAGGCGCGTCGAGGTCGGCCTGGTAGTGTTTCGCGAGATCGGCGATGGCGCGCTGGTGGTAGCCCTTGCGCGACTTCGATCCGGTCCACCAGGTCTTCACGGCGCCGTCGTTGAGGCTTTTGTCAGGGTCGGGGACGATCAGCTCGGGATCGGGTACGAGCTTCGAACCGAGGCCCTGGCAGGCGGGGCAGGCGCCGAAGTGGCTGTTGAAGGAAAAATGTTTCGGCGTCAGCTTCGGCAGAAAATAGCCGGTCTCGGGATTGGTGTATTGGAAGGTGAAGTCGTGCCGCTCGTAGTCCTCCGCCCCGGGCGCCTGGGCGAGGGCGGCGACGCGGTTCTCGGAGAGCTTCTGCGCGGTCTCGAGCGAATCGGCGAGACGGCTCCGCAGATCATCGCGCACGACGAGACGGTCGATCACGATCTCGACGGATTTCGCCTTCGTCTTTTCGGCGATCTCCTCGATCTCGACGAGTTCACCGTCGAGGCGGGCGCGGAGGAAACCCTGGACGCGGAAGCGCTCGAGGCTCTCGCGGACGGTCTCGCCCTTTCCGATCTTCACCGGTGCCACGAGGATCAGCCGCGTCCCTTCGGGAAAAGCGACGAGGACATCGACGATATCCTTGATCGTGTGGCGCACCAGCGGCGTACCGGTGACGGGATCGTGGGGACGCCCGAGGGCGGCGTAGAGGATGCGGAGGTAGTCGTAGATCTCCGTGGCCGTGGCGATGGTCGAGCGGGGATTCGGTTGAGAGCTGCGCTGCTCGATCGCGATGGCCGGGGTGAGGCCCTCGATGAAATCGACCTCCGGCTTTTCGAGGCGGTCGAGGAACTGCCGCGCATAGGCCGAGAGCGACTCGACATAACGGCGCTGGCCCTCCGCATAGAGCGTGTCAAAGGCGAGGGACGATTTCCCCGATCCCGAGACGCCGGTGATGACAACAAACCGGTTCCTCGGGATCTCGAGGTTCAGGTTTTTCAGGTTGTGCTGCCGGGCACCCTGGATTCGAATGATCGCGTCGTCGCCCATGGGAAAAATCTCGTCGGGAAAAGAGAGACAACATTGAGGAAGATCGGGTTGTGGCAAGGGCGGTGTTTCCGCGGCCGGAAGTCGCCCGCATTCATCCCGGGAGATTTTTTGCCGATCCGGGGTATCTTTTCCGCACATGGCAGAATCCCCGGAAAGAAAGTGGACCACCCTGAGGAAGATCGCCCCGGCACCGGAGTCCGCTCCCGTCGTGGAGTCGATGCCGCATGCCGCGATCGTTTCCCTCGATCCCGTCACGCCCACGGATGAAGGCACGGACGCACCCGCCTCCATCCTCATCGCCCATCCCGCCGCCTCGACGACCCGCCTCATTCGCGAGACGCTCGAGAGCTTCACCCAGGCGAAGGTTTACACGACGGCGGATCCGCTCCGGGCCTTCGAGCTGGCCCTGCAGCGGAGATACGCGCTCTTTTTCCTCGCGATGCAGGTGGGCGAGCTCTCCGGTCCGATGCTCTATGAATTGATCTCCAAAGCCTGCGCCTCGGAGCGGGGACCCCGGCTTCTGCCTCCCGGCGTCGTCTTCGTACGGGAGAAGGACGATCCGCGCCTGCCCGACTCCCTCGCGCGCGACGTGCGGGTGAAGGACGTCCTCGCCAAACCGATCCGCATCGAGCGCCTCCTTGAATCCGTTCGCGGCGTGCTCGAGGTGAAGGATCCGACGGTGCGCGGGTGAAGACGGCCTCACCTCTTCCGCAGCCGCGCGAAAACCGCCTCGGCTCCGTCGCCCTTGGTGCGGTAGACGAAGTCCATCAGCTCGCCGAGCCGCCCGTTCGGGAACCCATCGCCCTTTTCAACGAACCAATGCAGGTATTCGTAAGGCAGCGCGTGGATGGGCATGTGGCGGTAGCGGCCGAAAGGCATGCGATAGACCTCGAGGTCGGCGAAAAAATCCGCGAGATCGCGTTTCATCGCCTCGGCCGGGTCGATCTCCTCGGGGGATTCGTTCATCTTCGCGCGGGATCGTAGCGATTCCCGTAGCCCGTGGCAATCCCGGACTTGGCATCGGGTCGCGCGCGGCTAGGATGGAGCGATGCTCCTCGACTGGCTCCAGCCCCTCGTGCCCTCCCTCGACCTCGGGATCGCCGCGACCTACCTCCTCCTCGGCGCGGTGATCCTCGCCTTTTTCCGCGAGTGGGGATCGCCCGATCTCGTCGCCCTGACCGCCCTCGGCGCCCTCCTCCTCGTCGGCGTGCTCCCGCTCTCGGATGTGGTGAAGGATGGCGTCATCGTCGAACGCGGCCTGCTCTCCGTCTTCAGCAACGGCGCGCCCATCACCGTCGCGTGCATGTTCGTGCTCAGCGCCGGACTCGAGCGCACCGGCGTGATCGAGGTGATGGGACGCT
>JALRFZ010000745.1 GCA_023253615.1 Verrucomicrobiales bacterium
CGTAGTAGGCGAACCAGTGGAAAGCCGGCCCTTTCGTGATCGCACGGATCGGGACGAAGGCCTCGCTGTATTTGGAGAGGTCCCCGAACGGCAGGTTGCCAGCCGGCGTATCCTGGGCGCGGAGGGCGGAGGCGAAGGCGGCGGAGCCGCCAAGGGACAAGGTCGAGAGAAAGTGGCGTCGATTCAGGTTCATGGGGGAGATCCCATTGTAGGAATTCACCCCGGGAGTTCAATCGAAATTCCCGCGCGATCGAGGGAACACGGAGGCGGAATTCCGGCTTCGCCCGAGGCGGTTATCGCTCCACCGTCCGATACAAAAACGCGTCGGAGGTGACGAGCGAGGTGATCAGGGCCTTCATGCTGCCGCCGCTGTCGCGATAGGCGCGATGGGCGGCCTGGAGCACGGGCGCGTCGTGGAGCGTTTCATTGCGGCCCATCCAGAAGCGGAAGGCATGCCGCACGAAGACCTGCTCGACCCGCTCGCTCGCGGCGAGTTTTTCGATCATCTCGATCGCATTCCCGACCGGACCGTCGAGCGCGGGATCACCCGATGCGATGATCTCGCCGCTGGCGTCGACGGGCTTGTCCAGCTCGGTGGTGCGATAGAGACCGGCGTGGTTGTAGATCTCAAAGGGCAGTCCCAGCGGATCCATCTTTTCGTGACAGGTCCAGCAATACTTCTCGCGCGTCACCCGCATCCGCTCGCGCAGGGTGCTCTCCGGCTCGACGGGAAGCTGCGCATCGACGGTGATGGGCACATCAGGAATCCCGCCGCCGAGGAGTCGTTCGCGGATCCAGATGCCGCGATGGATGGCGTGGTTGTCCATCGCGTCGGAGTGCGAGACGAGCCAGCTCGGGTGGGTGAGAATCCCGAGCCGCTCGCCTGCGGGCGCGGTGGCGAGGAAACGCTCGGGCTTCATCGATCCGGCCCCGAAGGAAGGACGGCTGACGCGCGCGAATTCGGGAGTCCCCTCCAGATCCGACTTGGCGACATCGACGCTCACGGTGTCCTGGCTCCGCTGCCGCCGGGCCAGTTCGACCTTTTTCTTCCCGGCTTCGTAGGCCTTCTTCTGGCGATCCAAGGCTTTCGCGGTGGCACGATCGGCCGGAGTCTCTTTCAGACGCGCCTCGAGCGCGGCGATTTCGTCCTGCATGGCAGCCAGCGAGGCTTCTTCCTTTTCCTTGGCGGCGGCATCGCTCACCTTTTTGGCGGCTAGGGCGGCCTTCTTCTCCTCCGCGGTGTGTTTCCGGCCGAAATAGACTTGGTCCATCTCGGTCGCGACAACCTGCCGGGTGGTGAGGAGTTCCTTGAGCACGTCGCGGTCTTTTTCGAGGATGATCTCGATGAGCCGATCGGTGCTCGCGGTCGCGTGGAACATGGCGAAGTAGTGCGCATCGCCCCGCGTCGGCACGCCGGTGTCGGCGAGGGCGCGGTTGTCCTTGCAGATCGATCCGCCGAGATCGTGGTCGAAATAGTCGCGGAAAAATTGGAGGACGCGCGGCTTGCGGATCGACTCATCGGCGAGCAGACGGCCGATCTCCCGCTCGACATCCGCGCGGGTGCGCATGCGACCCTCGACAATGGCGGCGCGGAGCGCCGGATCGGGCTTGAGGTAGCGCAGGGCGTGATTGACGGCGAGCCCGAGCTCCCAATCCTGCAGCATCACGCGCCCATGCTCGTCCGGCGCCCCCGACTCGGCCAATTCGGGACGGAACAAGGCATCGCGATCGAGGAAAATGGCCGACAAGCCCATGAAAATGCCATCTTTCCTCCCGACCTTGGCGATGGAGTCTTTTACGAGTGCCACATAGTCGTCCGACTCTGCCGCGGTCGGAGGACGGAAGGCGAGCGCTTCAAAAAGGTACTCCACCGCCGCGCGCAGGGTCTCATCGGTGGGGGCAGCGGCGTCCTCTTTCATCAGATCGATCAAGGGCGTCGCCGGTCTGAGGAATTTCGGGCTGTAAACGATGGCGGTGGGCAGGCCGCGGAGATCCCCCGGCGGTCTGACCTTGTCGTAGGTCGCGGGATCGTCGGTGATCTGCTCGGGCAGGCCGACGAGACTGAGCGGCCCGTAGGCCATGTATTCCAGGATGTCTTCCGCCTTGCCGAGAATCTGGGTCGCCTCGGCGCTGTTGACGGAATAAAAATCGGGATAGTTCTCGAAGCCGTGCTTCCGCGCCGAGGACAGCACCACGGGCACGCTTTTCACGGAAGTGGCGTAAGCGACGGTGCCGCCATCCCAGCGGAGGATGTTGTCGACGCCAAAGTAGAGCTTCAGTTCGCCGCCATGATTCGTGGGGACGGCGTCGCCGTGCGTCCGCAGCCCCGACCGGGCGGGATCATAGGGCGGCTCGGTGTTGATCAGTTCGTTGAGCCGCGTGATGTGCTCCTGCGGCGTGACGCGCCAGAGTCTCGCCGGCGAGGCGGTGGGCTTGAGCGCGATGCCCTCGGGCAGTTCGCCGAAAAGGAGATCGTGATCGACGAAATTCGCCTTCTTCGGATCGAGATGGGCGTGAAAGCCGCCCTTGTCCGCGAGGGCCCGCTGCAATTCGCCCACGATCCAATCGGCAAAGCGGAGCCGCTCGACGACCTCCGGCTTCGGCTTTTTCTCGGGAGGCATTTCCCGCAGGGCGACTTGCGCCCAGACCGATTTCCAGACAGCGGCATTGGTTTCATCGACGGCCCCGAGATCGAGCAGATTGAGGTCGGCTTCGGCCGTGGTGTCGTCGTGGCATTCGACGCAATGCTTGTCGAGAAAGCTCCGCGCGAGCCCCTCGAAGGGCTCCTGCACCGGTTCGCCGGGCGTGTAGGTCTCCGCCGCCCGCGCCACGCGGCCGGCGAGGAACAGGATCGCCACACAGACGACGAAGCCAGTCCGTCTCATGCCAGGATTTCCCGGAGAGGCCCTTTGCCGGCGTCGAACTTGGCGGCGAGCTTTTCCGTCATGTTGTAGCGCTCCACCGGCACCCCGGCGCTTTGCAGCAGGGTCGCGTAAAGCGCGTTGATCGGGCGCTTGCCGTCCAACTGGGTGAAACGGCCGGTCTTGAAGACACCGCCGCAATTGCCCAGCAGCATCACAGGCCAGGTCGCCCCGCTGGTGTGCTGTTGGTCGGCGTTGTTGCTCGTGTAAACGATCAGGGTGTGATCCATCATCGTCCCGCTGCCCTCGGGCACGCTCTCCAGCTCCTCCATCAGCTTCACCAGCATGCGGCTGTTGTATTGGCGGATCTTGATCCAGATCGGATTGTCCGGCTGCGGCATGTGGCCGAGGTTGTGGCCTTGCTCCTGCACGCCGAGTCCTTTCCACGCGCCGAAGATTTCCCCGCGCCCCGAGCCGATCGTCAGCACGCTGGTGATGCCCGACTTCAATGCCGAAATACCCAAGTCGAGCAGCGCATCATGCCAGTCGGTCTCGAACTCCGGTGCGGTGTAACGCGAATCCACTGCCGGAGCAAAGTTCCGCAGGTGATCCGAGACGCCCGCGAGCCGCTCGCGCAGGCCGTTGATGTCGTGAAAGCCCGCCACGTAGCGCCCGTAGCGCTGGCTGTCCGCGGCCGGCAGCGAGGCCCCTTTCGCCGCGGCGAGCGCCTCCATCCGGTCGAACAATCCGGACCGCGCCTCGTGCTGTCTCCGGATCTCGCCTTCCGCGATGCCTCCGTAGAGCATCTGGTAGAGGTGGTTCGGATTCGAATGCATGAAAATGGGCTGGCCCGCCCCGCTCGCGGAGAGATTCGCGACCGTGGGTTTGGCGGTCATGTTTTCCATCGAGTCCATCCCGATGCAGAGATGGGGCAGCAGCGTCTCCGGCAGCACCTTGCTCAATTCGTAGTCGATCGTCGCCCCCGCGGGCGGCACGCCATCCCCGCCGCGATAGCCGCCCAGCGCACCGAAAAAGGCGCTGTGCGACGGACTGGTGTGGAGACCGTGCAGGCCGTTGATGATGTGCAGCCGCTCCTTGTAGGGCTCCAAGGCCTCGATCGGTTCGGGCAATTTCGCACCGGCCAGCGAGCCGCTGTTTTTCATCCCGGCGGGAATGCAGGTCGCCGGATCGAAGCCCTGGTTTTGCAGGAAAAAAATGATCCGCTTCGGTCCTCCCGATGCCGCGCGCGAGGCCGTGCTGGCGGCAGCTTGGGCCAATCCCGGAAAGGCGGCGGAACCAAGGGCGGCACCGGCCCCTGCGGCCAGGCGACGGAGAGCACTGCGGCGATCGATTCGATTCATGAGATTGGGTCGGTGGGAGTAACCCCACAAGATGCCGTCTGGTTGCACGATTGCCCTACCGCGATTGAGCCAGACGACCCGCTTCGAGCGCTTTTCCCTTGGCCAGTGCGCGCGGAGTCCGTAGTCTCGCGGCGATGAAACCCCATCCCTTCTTTTCCGCCCCCTGGCTCGCGATCCTCGGCGGCGCCCTGCTCGCCACCGCAAGCCTCGCCGCGACTCCGCCGAACATCGTTTTCGTCCTCGTCGATGACATGGGCTACGCCGACCTCGGCTGCACCGGAGCCGAGGACATCCGCACGCCGCACATCGACCGCATCGCCGCGGACGGGGTGCAGCTCACCGATTTCTACTCCAACGCCCCCGTCTGCACGCCGACGCGGGCCGGCTTCATGACCGGACGCTGGCAGCAGCGGCTCGGCATCGAGTTCGCCTTCGGCTATCAGGTGGAGCAGAAGGTGCTCGTCGACGGCCAATGGGTGCCCGAGCCCGGCTTTCACGCCCTCGGTCTTCCCCTCAAGGCCAAAACCCTCGCGAATTTCCTCAAGGAGCGCGACTATACCACCGGCGCCTTCGGCAAGTGGCACCTCGGCTACAAGGACGTTTACAACCCCGTGAACCGCGGCTTCGACGAATACTTCGGCGAACTCCTCGGCCACGCCGATTATTACAAGCACACCTATTTCGACGGCACTTACGCCCTGCGCGACGGACTCGATCCGGTGAAGCTGGAGGGCCGTTACTTCACCGACCTCGTCAACGAACGCGCCGCGCAATTCGTCGACAAGTCGGCGGCGGCGGGCAAACCCTTCTTCCTCTACGTGCCCCATCTCGCCGTCCACGCGCCTTTCCAGGCCCCCGACGCACCGGAGACGCCCTTCGTCACCAAGGAATCCATGCTCACCGGCAGCCGCGAAATCTACAAGGCCATGCTCGAGCGCGTCGATGACGGCGTCGGGATGATCTACGCGGAGCTGGAGAAAGCCGGCCTCGTCGAGAACACCCTCATCGTCCTCTCCAGCGACAACGGAGGCGAACGATGGGCCAGCAACCGGCCCTTTTTTCATCACAAGGCCACCCTCTGGGAAGGCGGCATCCGCGTGCCCTGCCTGATGAGCTGGCCCGCCGTCCTGCCCAAAGGCAAGAAGTCCGCCCAAGCCGGCATCACGATGGACCTCACCGCCACCTTCCTGAAAGCGGCCGGCGGCACCCTGCCCGAAGACCGGCCCTTCGACGGCATCGACCTGATCCCCCACCTCACCGGCGAAAAGCCCGTGGTCGAGCGGACTTTCTACTGGCGACTCGACCGCTCCAACCGAAAGCAGAAGGCGATCCGCCACGGCAAATACAAGTACCTCGACGACGGCGGTACCATGGACCTGCTCTACGACCTCGAATCCGATCCCGGCGAGAGGATCAGTCTCCACTACCGCCATCCCGACATCAGCGCCGACCTCAAGGCCCGGCTGAAGGCCTGGGAAGCCGAGATGGACGCGAGCGACTACGACATGCAGGTGCGCTGAGGCAGAGCCCGCCGCCCCTACTGGCGCAGCGGACGTAGACTCGGAGTGCCCATGATCGATCCGTCCGCCTTTTCCTCCCGCCAACGCGGTGCCCTCCTCGGAGCCGCCATCGGCGATGCCCTTGCCATGCCCGTGCATTGGTACTACGACCGCGCCGCGCTCCGCGCGGATTACGGCCTCGTCGACCGTTACCTCGCCCCGAAGAACCCGCATCCGGGCAGCATCCTCTGGCGCTCCAGCTACAGCCCGCCTCATCCGCGCGGGGAAATCCTCCACGACCAGGCCGTCTACTGGGGCCGGCGCGACATCCACTATCATCAGTTCCTCGCGGCCGGGGAAAACACCCTGACATTGCAGCTATCCGGCCTGCTCCAGGAGTCCCTGCTCGGGAAAGGCGACTACGAGATCGACGACTACACGAGCCGTTACCTCGATTTTTTCACCACGCCCGGCCGCCACCGCGACACCTACATCGAGGAATGCCATCGCGGCTTTTTCCTCAACTACGCCCGCGGCAAAAAGCCCGCGCGTTATGCGGTCGAGGGCAAACACATCGGCGGGCTCCCGGGGATTCTTCCCCTGGCCGTCTCCTACGCCGGCGACCCGGAGAAGGCGGTCCGCCACGCGCTCCAGCACCTCGCCTTCACCCACGCGGGTCCGACCATCGCGGGAGCCGCCACGCTCCTCATCGATCTACTTCTGCCCGTCCTCGCCGGAGCCGACCTCCTGGAAGTGATCCGCGAGCGACATGCCCGCCAGACGAGTCCTTACCTCGCCTTTCCTCTGGAAAGTTGGCTCGATGAGCCTGACGAGACCATCATCGGCCCGCGGCTCAGCCCCGCCTGCTACCTCGCCGACAGCGTGCCCGCGACGATCTACCTCGCCGCAAAATATCACGACTCGCCCCGCGAGGGACTCATCGCCAACACCATGCTCGGCGGTGACAACGTCCACCGGGGCGCGGTCCTCGGAGCCCTGCTCGGTGCCGCCCATGGCGAGGAAGCCTGGCCGGGCGAGTGGCGCGAAGGTCTGCTCCGCCAGCCGCCCTTGCTCATGCGGAAGTGAAGGAGAGGCACAGACCTCACTCCTTCACCACCGCATCGCGATCACTCGCCGCCGCCGCTGCAAGCTTTGCCTGCATCTCCGCCAGTCGTGCAGGCTCCACGGCGGAGAGATCGCGCGTCTCCTCGGGATCGCTGGAGAGATCAAAGAGTTCGAAGGTTTCCTCACGACCCTTGCCTCCCCCGCCCGCGATCAGTTTCCAAACACCGTGATGCAACGAACGCGCGCGGAATCCGGGAGCGACCGAATAGATCACGCGATCCGGCAATCCGCCTTGTCCGGTGATCACCGGCCACGCATCGACGCCGTCCCATTTCAGGGGTTTGCCCCCTTCAAATCCGGCGAGACCGCAAAAGGTCGGCATCCAATCCGTGATCTGCACCGGCACCTCGCAGACCGATCCCGCGGGAATCGTGCCTGTCCAACGCGTCAAGGTGGGCACGCGGATGCCGCCTTCGTAAAGATCGCCCTTTTTGCCGCGCAGCGGGGCGTTGTTTCCCGTCAGCTTGCCCTCCGGATAATCATCGGCGGGATACTTCGTGTCATTGTTCTCCGAGGTGCTGCCCCCGTTGTCACTCGTGAAGACGATCAAGGTTTCCCCACCCTTGCCACTTTCGTCCACCGCCCTGACAATCCGACCCACGGCATCGTCGAGGTGGGCGATGCAGGCGGCGTAATGACGAGGCACGTCACCGGTGATCGTGGCGGGCACCCGGTCGAGCCACTCCTGCGGCTCCTTCACCGGCAGGTGGACGGCGGTGTAGGGCACGTAGAGGAAAAAGGGCGCCTCACCGCGTTCGCCGATCCACTTCACCGCCTCGTCCGTGATGAGATCGGTGACGTGGCCCTGCTCCTCGATGAGTTCGCCGTTGCGGTGCCAGGTCACGGAAAACTCGCCTTGTTTGTAGCGATGGTCGTAGGGCCCGACGCCGCCCGCGAGCGAACCGTAGCCGTAATCGAACCCGAAGAGATTGGGCCCCCATTCCGGCTTCGAGCCGAGGTGCCATTTGCCGGTGAGGGCGGTGTCGTAGCCGCATTGCTTCAGCGCCCGTGGCAGGGTGACGGTGTCGAAGGGCAGGGCCTGGTTGTTTTGGGGCGAGGTCACGCCGAAGCGGCTCCAGCAGCGCCCCGTCATCAACCCCGTGCGCGTCGGCGAACACACCGGTGCGACGTAGTGACGCGTCAGCTCGACGCCCTCGCCTCTCAAGCGATCGAGATGCGGTGTCGGCACGTTCCCGCCGTGAAAAGCCACGTCCGCCCAGCCGAGGTCATCGGCGATGATGAAGACGAAGTTGGGTTTTTCCGAGGCTTGGACCACGGAAAGCAGAGTGAAAAAGAGCGCAAGCAAGGGCACCCTCCTCATGCCAGCAAATCCTTCACGACATGACCATGGATATCCGTGAGCCGGTAATCACGGCCCTGGAAGCGATAGGTCAGCTTTTCGTGATCGAAGCCTAACAAGTGCATGATCGTCGCCTGGAGGTCGTGGACGTGCACGGGATTTTCGGCAATTGCGAAACCGAGTTCATCGGTCTTGCCGTAGTCGAAGCCGGCCTTCACCCCGCCACCCGCCATCCACAGCGTGAAACAATCGGGATAGTGGTCGCGTCCGAGAATCTGGCTCTTCGCGGTGCGCCCCTCGCGGAAGGGCGTGCGGCCGAACTCCCCGCCCCAGACGACGAGGGTGTCCTCGAGCATGCCGCGTTGTTTCAGATCGCGGATCAGCGCGGCGACGGGCTTGTCGGTGCGCGCCATCTTGTTGGTGAGCCCGTCGCGGATGTCCTCGTTCGGCCCGGTGCCGTGGAAGTCCCAGCCCCAGTCGAAAAGCTGCACGAAACGCACCCCTTGCTCGACGAGACGACGCGCGAGGAGACAGTTGTTCGCGAAACTCGCCTCGCCCGGCGCGGCCCCGTAGTCTTCGAGAACGTGTTGGGGCTCCTTCGTG
>JALRFZ010000181.1 GCA_023253615.1 Verrucomicrobiales bacterium
CAGGAGAGCGAGGCCGAGAGTCGTGCTGGTTGGTTGTTCGGGATGCTTCATGGATGGTTCGGATGGTTGGAGGAGAATGGTGACCGGCTCAGCGGAGGTAGCGGAAGCCGAGGCGGTGAATGAGCCGGAAAAGGAGGTCGAAGGCGAGACCGAGGAGACCGATCACGAGGATGCCGGCGAGGATGTCATCGACCCTGACAAAACGCTTCGCCCGCATCATCATCGCACCGATACCGTCGGTGGCGGCGACGATCTCGGCGATGACGAGGTAGGTCCAGCTCACCGCGAGCATCTGGCGGGCGGTATCGAGGTAGGTGGGGAGCGCCGCGGGAAAGATCACCTTCGCGAGCACCTGCCATCGCGATGCCCCGAGCGTGCGCGAGCATTCGACGAGCTCCTCGCGCACCGACTTGGTGTTGTCCATGAAAAGGGTGACGAGAAACCACACCACCCCGAGGACGAGCAGGGCGATCTTTTGCGACTCGCCCGTACCGAGCCACATCAGCAACAGGGGCACGAAGGAGGGCGCCGGGAGGTAGCGGAAGGGCGAGACGAGCGGATTGCAGAATCCCTCGACGACCGGAAAGGCTCCCATCAGCACGCCGAGCGGCAGGGCGATGGCGACGGCGATGCTGAAGCTGAGGAGGATCCGCTTCACGCTTTGGAGGATGTCCATGCCGAAAGCACCCTCGGCGAGCAGCCGCCAGAGCGCCTCGACAACGGAGATCGGCCCGGGAAGGAGTTGCGCCGGCGTGAATTCGGCCGCGGCGAGGAGATGCCAGCCGAGAAGGAAGGCGGCCCAGGCGAGCAGGGCCAACACGATCGCGAGAGTCCGCGGCACCTCGCGACGGAACTCGAAGAGCGACATCACCGGGCGCCGGCGCTGCTGCCGCGGAGGCGTCGCCGAAACGCCGGCGTCGACTCCGGTGCTGCACGTCGTGATGCCATTCATCAGGGGCCCAGGTGACGCAGATCCCGTGCCAGCGGCGGGAACTATTTGCGAAAGCAAATACTTTCCGGGATGGATTTCGTGGTTTGTCAGGATTTAAAAACGAGGATTGATCCTGTTGACGATCCGGTATAGGAACGGAGTCGCACCAGCAGCCCTGATTCGTCCCACCGATGCCACGCCCCCGCCGCAGCCAGGTCGCCTGGCGACTCTTTCTCCAGGCCCATGCCTTGCTGACGAAGCGGATCGACGCGGCCCTCCTCGAGGCCGGGTGCGTTTCCTTCGACACCTACGACGTCCTCATCACTCTCGCGGAGGCGCCGGGGCAGCGTCTGCGCATGAGCGAACTCGCCGGGGCGACCTTCTTCTCGAACAGTGGCATCTCGCGCCGCGTCGCGAGGCTCGAGAAGGATGGATATCTCCGCAGGGAAGGTTGCGCCGAGGACGGCCGCGTCTTCTACGCCGTGCTCGGGAGGAAGGGTGCCGCCGCGCTGCACGCGGCCTGGCCGGTCTACGAGCGGGTCATCGAGGAGGATTTCGGAAAAGCGATGAATGCCGCCGAGACCCGCCGGCTCGCGGGGATTCTCAAGACGATGGTGGGTCGGCTCGGCGGCGCCACGATCGACGCCACCGAGGAGCCTCCGCGATGAGGGCCGCCGCGGAGCCGCCCCGTGATCAGCCGCGGCTCTCCCGGAGGATGCGCCGGGCCGCGATCTCACAGCCCGTGGGGTGTGTATCGAGGTAGTCGAGGACCGTCCTGATCGCGCCGATCCACCGGGCACGTGCCGGGCGGACCACCGGGTGGAGCCGATGGCGGGTGGATCGCGACGTGTCGTGGAGTTTGCCGGGAAGAGAGCGGGTGTTCATGACACTGCCAGCTTCCCCCTGCTTCCTTGTGAATGACAGATACAGATGAATCTATTGTAATGCAGTACAGTGGAAATCGGCGAGTCTGTACTGGTCCCGCAGTGGTGCAACTGTATCTGGCCGCCTTTCCGGACTTCGACGAACCTTTTGCACGACGGCAACATCGCGATGAAAACCACGACCACCTCAGGAGATCCCATTTACCATCGTGTCGCCGAGCGGATCGAGGGTTTGATCTCGGCGGGCACCTTCCGCCCCGGAGAGCGCCTGCCCTCGGTACGGGGTCTCAGCCGCGATTGGCGCGTGAGTGTCACCACCGCGATCGGTGCCTACAGTCTGCTCGAGGATCGCGGATTGGTGGAGCCTCGCCCCCGATCGGGTTACTACGTGAGGGCGCGGCGGCTTTCTCCGGAGCGTCTCCCGAGGCAGATCGAGGTGGAGAGTGATCCGGTGGAGGTCGGGTTCGCGGAGATCACGGAGAAGGTCATGGATGCCTCGGCGACCCCGGGGATCGTGCCTTTCGGGGCGGCAGTGCCGGCGGATGAGATCCTCCCCGCGGCGAAACTCTCCGCGCTCTACGGCTCGGTGATCCGCGCGGCCGGTCCGTCGGCGCACCAGTATTCGATGCCTCCGGGACTCCCCGCCCTGCGTCTCGAGCTCGCCAAACGGCTCCTTGGCTCGGGGATCGCGGTGTCTCCCGACGAGATCATCGTCACCTCCGGTGCGATCGATGCGGTGCTCCTCGCGGTGAAGTCGGTCTGCGAGCCGGGTGATGTCGTGGCAGTGGAGTCGCCCACCTACTTCGGCATCCTCAGCATGGTGCGCGAACTCGGCTACAAGGTCGTGGAGATCCCCGTCTTTTCCGACCGCGGCGTCTGCACCACGGCACTCGCGGAAGCCTTCGTGACCCATCCGGTGAAGGCCTGCATCCTCCAGCCGAACTACCACAACCCCGTCGGCTCGGTGATGCCCGATGCTGAAAAGAAACGCGCCGTGACCCTGGCAAAACAACACGGCGTGACCCTGATCGAGGACGACCTTTACGGCGACCTCCACTTCGGTGAAAAGAGGCCCCTCTCGCTGAAGGCCTTCGACCCGGGCGACACCGTGATCCATTGCGGCTCCTATTCGAAGTCGCTCGCTCCCGGTCTGCGCGTCGGTTGGATCGTGCCGGGCTCGCGCTACCACCGCATCAAGAGCCTGAAATACGCGACCTCGCTGGCGAATGCGACATCGTCGGAGATGGTCGTGGCCGAATTCCTCCAATCCGGCGGGGTCGAGCGCCACCTGCGCAAAGCGCGCCGCATCTACGCACGCCAGACCCACGAGATCCGCGAGGCGATTCTCGAGACGTTCCCCGGCGAGATCCGCGTGACCCAGCCCGAGGGTGGCTTCCTCCTTTGGTGCCAGATGTCCGAGGGATTCGACTCCGAAGCCTTCGCCCTCGCCGCCCTGAAGCGGAAGATCAGCATTGTTCCCGGCACCCTCTTCTCGGCTTCGTGCGGGCTGCGAAACTGTTTCCGGATCAGTTGCGGCTTTCCTCTCGACGATCGATCGCGGCGGGCGCTGGGGATTCTGGCGAAGCTGGCCGAAGGGTGAGGGGAGGCTCAGGGCCGGAAAGGATGGAATGCTACCCCCTCTGCCCACTCGCATTCTCGAAGTGGGCAGATCCCAATGAAGGCGGCCGAGTCACGCATCAGTAAAGTTTCCAGCACACGGGATGCATCCTCGTGTCTCGCGCGATAGGCCGGACTCATGCTCACGCGCAAGAAATCCGAGCTCGGTGATTGCGCACGTAGCAAAGCTTTTGAGGCCGCCAAACCAGGCACGACAACGCTGGTGGTCGACATGGGATCGCCAGTCGTAGGCGAGCAACAGATTCACATCTGGCAGGATACAAGGCGCCAAAGGGACGCGCTTCGAGAGTTGCTCGATGAGAGCGACCATGGGAGGATTTTATCGGGTGATGGCGGGATCGGCAAGTGCGAACGCCGCGCGGATAGGTGCGCGGCCCGAATCAGCAGCAGTCACCGCGACTTCTTGGTGACTTCGTAGCTTCGCGTTCCCAACTCTTCGAGGAGTCGCTTGATTCGCCGGAGGGTATCCCGGGACGCGACGGTGTCTTCATCGACCAGACTTGTCGGAGTGTTGATTCCGATCGCGCCCAGATTCTTCCGTTTGCGTTTCAACTCTTCGCCAACCTCTTCGTGGGAGACGTATTTCCAAATCCGTCCATCGGCATCAATGAGGTAGGAGAAGTAAGTCAAGTGATCGCGCTTCTTTCCTCCCTTTTCTTTCCACGATGCCACTCTGGCGACAGCCTCCTCGTCGGAAATAAGGAATTCGGGATAGATGTCCACCGTCTTGTCACCGGTCCGTAGCGCGAGGTTGTAGCCCGATTCGCTCGTCTCCCCATCGGGTTCGTCGTAGACCGGTCGGATGCGGGTGGGCGAAAACCCTTTCGAGGCGGAGACGGTTCCGCGCTGGTCCGGAGTGAGGGTCACCCAACCAGTTTCATCATATTCGAAGAGCTGTTCGTCCGAGAGCGTCAGCGGGATCCCCGCCCGGGCGGCCGGACTGAACAGGGTTGGCCATAGGACCCAACAGAGTAGGATGAACGTGCGCATGAGCGGTAAACGGTTGTGATGAAAAAAGGCCTTTCTGACGACAGGTATACGGCATTTCCCTGAAAAGATTTCGCGATCCAGCGCCATTGTTCACTCCAGCTCCCTGCCCTCTCCTCGCTTGCCGCCGAAGCGCACCCACTTCTCGAATTCCACCGCCGCGAAGGCGGCGAAAGCGACGGCGAAAATCTTCAGCCAGGAGTCGGCCGAGAGGGGGGTGCTGTGAAAGAGCTGGTTCATCACCGGGATGTAGGTGAAGAGGACCTGTGCTCCCATCATCGCCGCTGCTCCGAGAAACACGAAACGGTTCGTCCAGAAGCCGATCCGGAACACGGAATGATTCAATGAGCGGCAACAGAAAAGGTAGGCAGTCTCGACAGCGATCACAACGTTCACGACGGCCGTCCGCGCTTCGGCGAGCGTCTCGCCCGCGACGCGCATCTCGTGATGGAAGAGCCAGTAGGCCCCTCCGATCATGATGAGGGTGACGAGACCGGTCCTCATGAAAAGCGGAAAGGTGAGGATCGGCTTCGCGGGATTGCGGGGCGGCCGATCCATCAGGCCCGGCTCTTTCGGCTCGAAGACGAGCATCAGCCCGAGGAGGACGGCGGTCATCATGTTGATCCACAACAACTGCACCGGCAGCACCGGCAGGGTGAGGCCGAGGAGGATGGCGACGAGGATGATGCAACCTTCGCCGAGATTGGTCGGCAGCGTCCAGACGATGAA
>JALRFZ010000211.1 GCA_023253615.1 Verrucomicrobiales bacterium
GAGGATCGCCTCGCTCGCCCCCTCGCTCTCATGGCGCTCGAGGATGCCGCTGAGACGCTCCGCATCCGCCCCCGAGAGCGGCTTCACCGACAGATCGCGGCCGATACGGAATTCCCGGAATTCCGCCAGCGTCTGCCGGAATTTGCAGAGCCCCGCCTTGCCACCGCGCAATTCCGCGTCCGCCAGTTCCAGCACCTGGGCCTCGTTCACCCAGGCGAGGATGCGATCTTTTTCCACACGCACGCGCAGCCGGTTCCACTCGCCCGGAACGTAGGTGGGAGCCTCCACCTGTTCGAGAATCGACCAAGTATACACATCCGGCCCCTCGAAGCGCGTCAGCCGCATTTTCCCGTCGCTCGGGTAAAATCCGTAGTGAACCTGATCACCGTCAGAGGCGAAAATCAATCCAGCCGCACCCGTCTCCGCGTCGAGTTTCACCTTCACCGCCACCTCGTAGGGCTCCGCCGGCACCTCCAGAGACGACACGCAGAGCGCCCGGCCACCGAAGCCGTCCCCGGGCTCCCGCGCGGTGATCACCCCACCCCGCTGCGTCCACTGGGCTCCCATCACCGAAGTCCACTGCCTCGGATCGAGCGTGCCGATCGTGCTCCAACGAGACATCGGAATCGGATTCGGCTTTTCCAAAAGCGACTTCAGATCATTCGACGGCACCGCGAAACCCAGATTCTCCGTGACCCGGTGGCGCAGGGTGACGATGCCCAACACCTCGCCCTTCAGATTCACCACCGGACCGCCGCTGTTCCCCTGCTCGATCGGCATCGCCAGTTGCAGCATGGGAAACTCGGGTGTCTCCCCTTCCCCCGCGAAGCCCGGCTCCAGCTTCCGGATCGCCGAGATCGCTCCCGGCACCACGCTGAATCCGAGCCCTTGCGGCGCTCCGAATCCCAGCACCAGATCCCCCTGCCTGATCCCCGCCGAGTCCCCCAGCTTCAAGAACGGCACTTCTTTGCCCGTTGGCGCGAGACGCAGCAACGCCAGATCGTAATGCCGGTCCGAGGCCAGGATCTCGATGACATCGCGCTTCGAACCGTCGACAAATTCCACCTCCAACGGCTGACCCTCGCCGATCACATGGAGATTCGTCACCACGAGGCCCTCCTTCGAGATCACGAAGCCCGAACCCGTCCCCCGCTGTCCGCCATCGCGGCCCATCTGACGCACCGTCACCAAGGCAGGCTTCACCTGCTCGGTCAGGGCCGTGACCTGCTCCGGATTCAGGAAATCGCGCGCCTTTTCGCTTTCGGAAGGGCTCAGCGCCTCCAGGGCCGCCTGCGCCTCGTCCGAAAACGGGTCGAATTCCGGCTTCTCCGGTGCATCCTGCGATCCGACCGGTGGAATCGCAAACAGGCCCAGGGTGATCGCCAACGAGGAGAGGAAACGGCTCATGCGGAAACGGCGGGACAGGAACTCTTCCCCATGGTAAGCATTACGCCCCGAAATGAAAAGGCGACACTTCCGGAATCGGCCACTTGATTGCGGCATCGCGATCCTTCTCGCGCTATTCCCCGGCAACGGCGCGCTCTCCCTGGCGCAGGAGACCTGGACGCGCCATGCCATCGACCCCGCCGATCCTCTCGCCCACCGCACCGGAGCCGACGGAGCCAGGACCGGCGATCTCAATGGCGACGGCCTGCCCGATCTCGTCACCGGCTGGGAAGAAGGAGGAAAAGTCCGCGTCGCGCTCCATCCCGGCCCCGGGAAGGGGCGCGAGCCTTGGCCCGTCCTCACCGTCGGGAAAGTCCGCAGTCCCGAGGATGCCATCCTCGCCGATCTCGATGGCGACGGACGGCCCGATGTGGTCTCGGCCTGCGAGGGGAAAGAGCGCCGTCTGCACATGCACTGGGCTCCACCCGCCCCGGCTCCCCTCACCTATGAATCCGCCTGGACCACCCGGACTTTCGACGCCCCTTCCCTCCAGCAGTGGTGGATGCAGCTACTCGCCCGCGATCTCGACGGGGATGGCGACCTCGACCTGATCGCCGGATCCAAAAATGCCGGAGCCTCCGTCACCTGGCTCGAAAATCCCGGTGCCACCGACGCCCGCGATCCCGCTCGATGGAAAGCCCACCGTCTCGCCGGGGCCGGTTGGATCATGACCCTCGCCGTTCTCCGGTCAGGCCCCCACGGATATCTCGTCTACTCCGATCGCAAGGGCGACGGCAGCGGCATCTGGCTCGCCCCCTTTCTCCCCGCCGCTCCTTGGATCGGGGCACCCGTCCGCATCGCCGCCGCCGGAGAAGAAGTGATGTTTCTTGATCTCGCCGACCTCACCGGCGACGGCCGCGCGGAGATCGTCGCCGCCCTCCGTCCCGCCACCATCGCCCTCTACGAGAGCGGGGCGGATCCCCTCGCCCCTTGGACGCCACTCCCCTCCCTGCCGCCCCTGCCGTGGAATCGCTTCGGCACCGTCAAGGCCGTCGCCGCCGCGCCCGGAGAGGATCCGCGCTCGCCGCGCTTTGCCATCACCTGCGAGAACGCCGACGAAGGTCGTTGTGGCATCCTCCTCGCCGACCGGGAGGGCACGTGGATCCCCGTCGGCGGCAGTGAAGGCGTCAAGTTCGACCGCGTCGAGTGGATCGATCTCGACGGCGACGGCGATTTCGATCTCGTCACCTGCGAGGAACGCGACGGTCTCGGTGTGGTCTGGTATGAAAATCCCGCCGGGGGCGGGTAACCCACATTTCTCATACCCGTTCCGCCGCGACTGAAGTCGCAGCCACATGCTCCTCCGCCCACCTTTGCCCTTGCATCACGCCGCGTTCGACCGCTTTTTGAGGGATGAAAATCCCCGGTCTCCGCGCTGCCGACGAGAAGGTCGGCGGACTCGTCCACTTCGGTCGTATGCTCGACAAGATCCGCCTCGCCCAAGCAGGCACCTTGCCGGAGGGCTATTACCTCGGCGAAGACGACTTCTCCTGGTGGGATGCGCGCTGCTGCCGTTTTCTCGGAGTCCCCTACGCTCCTCTCCGCGCCCTCGTCGAGTCGGGAGCAAGCGACGAGGAAGCCCTCGCCTGTTGTCGCGAACAGGGTTCGAATCCAAACGAAGAGCAGATCCACATCTGGAATACTTTCATCCTCAAACGCGGCTGGCGCGACGAAGCAAGCGCGGGACTCGAGGAAGAAAAAGCCGCCTGCGGCCTTGCCGATCGCGACGACATCCAGACCTTCGTGGAGCTACAGAAAGCCCAGGAAAGCTGAGCTGCTTTTCACGGTGCGGCCAGCCCCGCGGATTTCTTGAAAAGCCGTTTGAGGAACGGCGTCTCCGTCTTTTCGGGATTCGACTTCGCCACGGGATCGGCCGCGGCTTCCGGCATTGGCAGCGACTTCGTCTGATCCCAGCCTCCGCCGAGCGCCTTCACCAGTGAGACGGCGGCGACGAGTCGCTGCCCGGCGACGCGCTCGTAGGCGAGCTGGGTGTTCAAGGCCGTGCGATTCGCGGTGATGACGTCGAGATACGGGGCCGCGCCGGCCT
>JALRFZ010000257.1 GCA_023253615.1 Verrucomicrobiales bacterium
CGCCGTGATGTTTGCGGCCGTTGAAAAGATTCCAAAGCTCGGGACGCTGGTTCTTGGGGTCCCACTGGCCGAAGTCGTCGCGGTGGGAGAAGAAACGCTCCTTGGCGCGGGCTTTCTCCTCGTCGCGGCGGCCGCCGCCGAGACAGGCGTCGTATTTGTTCGACTCGATCGCGTCGAGCAGGGTCACGGTCTGAAGCGCGTTGCGGCTCGCGAAGGGGCCTTTCTCCTCCTGGACGCGGCCCTGGTCGATCGAGTCCTGCACGTAGGCGACGACGAGCTCGGCGCGGAGGTCGGCCACGTATTGATCGCGGTAGTCGAGGGTCTCCTGGAAGTTGTGGCCCGTGTCGACGTGGAGGAGCGGGAAGGGCAGGCGCGCCGGGACGAAGGCCTTGCGGGCGAGATGGGCCATCACGATCGAGTCCTTGCCGCCCGAGAAGAGCAGGGCGGGCCGCTCGAACTGGGCCGCGGTCTCGCGCAGGATGAAAATCGCCTCGGACTCGAGCTGGGCGAGGTGGTTGACTTGATAGGAGGTTCTTTCTTCGTCCATGTTGTTTTGTCAGGAAAATTTCGTTCAGCGGGCCGGGTGGATTTTCGCGCCGGCGGCGGCGTGGAGGGTGGCGAGGCAGGCGTCCTCGCCGGCGGCTTCGGTGTCGATGACGAGGTCGGCGTGGTCGGGCTCCTCGAAGCCGGAATCACGGCCGGTGAACTGCTTCACTTCTCCGGCTTTCACCTTGGCATAGAGCCCCTTGGGATCGCGGGCCGCGCAGGTCTCGAAGGAGGCCTTCACGTAGACCTCGAGGAGGTCGTCGCCACCGATGATGTCGCGGGCGAGACGACGCAGTTCGTTGTTCGGGGTGATGAAGGAGGCGATCACGACGATGCCGCAATCGGCGAAAAGTTTGGCCACTTCCGCGACGCGGCGGATGTTTTCGAGGCGGTCTTCGTCGGAGAAGCCGAGGTTCTTGTTCAGCCCCGTGCGCACGTTGTCGCCGTCGAGCACTTTCACGAGACGACCTTCGTCGTGGAGGGCGCGTTCGAGCCGGTGGGCGAGGGTGCTCTTGCCCGATCCGCTGAGTCCGTACATCCAGATCACGGCACCGCGTTGTCCGAGCATGGACTCCTTCGCCGCACGCGGCAGCATGCGGTCGAAGGTCGGATAGAGATGCTCGGGGGTGGCGCTCATGAAAAGAGTGAACGGGGCGCGGCGGGGAGGGGACTTTCCACGATCAGATGACAAAGTCCAGATTCTCGTTGAGGCCGCACTCCCTTTTCAGACCGAAGAAGCGGGTCTCTTCCGCGCTCATGCCGTCGGTGAGTTTCCGTGAAGTATGCCAGTCGCCGATGGAGACATAACCCTCGTCCCAGAGCGGATGATATGGCAGGCCGTGCTTGGTGAGGTAAAGGCCGATATCCAGATCGGTCCAATCGACAATCGGATGGATGCGGGCGCGGCCTTTCTGCATGCCGAGCACGGAAAAATTTTCGCGGGTGCTGCTTTGCTGTCGCCGCACCCCGGCCATCACCGCGGAGAGTTCCAGTTCGCCGAGAGCGCGATCCATCGGCACGACCTTGTTCAGATCATTGTATCGCTCGATGCCCTCGATGCCCTGTTCCCAGAGTTTGCCCCAGCGGGCCTCCTGCCAGGCGGGGGAAAGATCGTGGCGATAGACCTTCAGATTCAGCCCGAGCCGCTCGGTGAGGTCGTCGATGAAACGGTAGGTCTCCGGGAAAAGGTAACCGGTGTCGACGAGGATCACGGGGATCCCGGGCCAAACCTGGGTGGCGAGGTGCAGGAGCACGGCCGACTGCGCGCCGAAGCTCGAGGTCATGCCCAGCTTTTCGCCGAAATGGGAAAAGGCCCACTCGATCCGCTCCTCCGCCGTGGCGGTCTCGAGGAGACGCGAGCGCTCCCCGACATCCTCGATCCCGAACCACGGAGCCGCCTCCGCGGGAGCGGATTCGGAGGGGAAGGAGGTGACGGGCGGTTCGGACATCTTAAATTACCTATTCCCGATAGGTTTGGTCGGAAATTGATGAGGCAAAAAACAACCTTTCCCACTGACCGTCAACTGCTTTTCCTCCGATCGCGTTTGAAAACGCGACTTTCCGACGTGAAAAACGAGCGGACGTGACTCCCGCCGCGGGTGCATTCCGTATTGACTCGCGCGGGGAGTCGGTCAACTTCCCGGCGTTCCGGAGTCGTGTTGGTTCCGCTTCCGGGCGGCGCGAGCGTCTCCTTTCCATTTCATCCCATCCGAAACCGAACCCATCATCACCATGTCCGTCCTCGTTGGCAAACCCGCCCCTTCCTTCACCGCCAAAGCCGTCGTCAACGGCCAGATCGTCGATTCTTTCTCCCTCGACCAGTATCGCGGGAAGAAATACGTGATCTTCTTCTTCTACCCGAAGGATTTCACCTTCGTCTGCCCGACCGAGCTGCATGCCTTCCAGGATCAGCTCGCCGAGTTTGAAAAGCGCAACGTCGCCGTCGTCGGTTGTTCGACCGACACCGAAATGTCGCACTGGGGCTGGCTGCAGGTGCCGCGCGACAAGGGCGGGATCGAGGGCGTCAGCTACCCCCTCGTCGCCGACACGAACAAGACGATCTCCGCCGCCTACGACGTGCTCGTCGGCAACTACGATCTCGATGAATTCGGCGAACTCTACGCCGAGGGCGAGCTGATCGCCTACCGCGGTCTCTTCCTCATCGACAAGGATGGCATCGTGCAGCACCAGCTCGTGAACAACCTGCCTCTCGGCCGTTCCATCAAGGAGGCGGTCCGCATGGTCGATGCCCTCCAGCATTTCGAGGAGAACGGCGAAGTCTGCCCGATGGATTGGGAGCTCGGCGCCGAGGCGATGAAGGCCGATCACGCCAGCACCGCCGCCTATCTCGCGAAGGGCGCGTGAGCTTCTGTTTCTGATCCGCATCCGGGGATCCGTCGCGGACATCCCCGGAATGCGGGATCGCCGGACGGAGATCGGTCCTTGCCGGAGCGGCGGCCGATCGGCTAGGCTGGAGGTTGTCGGTCGGGAATTCGATCGACCTCCCGCCATGCTCACCCGACGCTCGCTGTTGCAACGATCCTCCCTCGGGCTCGGTTCCCTCGCCCTGGGTGGTCTCCTCGGCGACGACGGGATCCTCGCCGCGGAGAATCCGCTCGCTTCGCGCGGCAGTCATTTCCCCGGCAAGGCGAAGCGCGTCATCCATTTCTTTCTCAACGGCGGTCCCTCGCACGTCGATACCTTCGATCCGAAACCCGCCCTCGCGAAACACGCCGGCAAGCCGCTCGCGAACACCCTCACGACCGAGCGCAAGACCGGCGCGGCCTTTCCCTCGCCCTTCCGCTTCGACCGTTACGGCGAGTCGGGCATCGAGGTGAGCGAACTCTTCGCGAAGACGGCGCGGCACATCGACGACATCGCCGTGATCCGCTCGATGCACGCGCAGGTGCCGAACCACGAGCCCTCGCTGATGCTGATGAACTGCGGCGACTCGGTCCAGGCGCGTCCGAGCTTCGGGGCGTGGGCGCTCTACGGGCTGGGCACGGAAAACGAGAACCTGCCCGGCTTCATCGCGATGTGTCCGGGTGGCATGCCGATCAAGGATCACGAGAACTGGCAGTCCGCCTTCCTCCCCGGGGCCTACCAGGGCACCTACATCGATTCGAAACACGAGGAGCTCGGCAAGCTCATCGAGAATATCGACCATCCCCACGTCACCGCGGGGAACCAGCGCCGCCAACTCGATCTCCTCGCACGGTGGAACGCGCGTCACCGCGAGGCGCGGCTCGACGAACGCCTCGATGCGCGCATCCACAGCTACGAGCTCGCCTTCCGCATGCAGACCGAGGCGAGCGACGCCTTCGATCTTTCCAAGGAACCCGCCGCGATCCGCGCGCTCTACGGCGACACCGTGCACGGACGGCAGACCCTCGTCGCCCGTCGCCTCCTCGAGCGCGGGGTGCGCTACGTGCAGCTCTGGCATGGAGCCGGGCAACCCTGGGACAACCACAACGACATCGAGAAAAACCACCGCACCCTCGCCGCGGACATCGATGGTCCCATCGCCGCGCTGCTCGCCGATCTGAAACAGCGCGGCCTCTTCGAGGACACCCTCGTGCTCTGGGGCGGGGAATTCGGCCGCACCCCGACCGTCGTGCTGAGCGGTGCGGGCAAACCGCAGATGGGCCGCGACCACAACCACTACGGCTTCAGCGTCTGGATGGCGGGCGGCGGGATCAAGGGCGGCACCGTCCACGGCGCGACCGATGAATTCGGCTTCAAGGCGGAGAAGGATCCCGTCAGCGTACACGACCTGCACGCCACGATGCTGCATCTCCTCGGCCTCGACCACGAGCGCCTCACCTACCGTTACGCGGGCCTCGACTTCCGGCTCACCGATGTGCATGGGAAGGTGATCCGGGAAGTGGTGGCGTG
>JALRFZ010000279.1 GCA_023253615.1 Verrucomicrobiales bacterium
ATGATGGCGGCCTCTTCGGCATCCTGCCGGGCGTTGAGGAGCCGATGCGGAATGCCGGCGAGGGTGAGCGCCTCGGAAAGGCGTTCGCTGTTGCCGATGGTGCGGGTGCCGACGAGCACGGGCTGGCCGTGGGCGCGGCGCGCGGCGATGTCGGCGACAATGGCGCGCAGCTTGGCGGCCTCGGAGGTGAAGACACGTGTGGGCAAGACCTTCGCCTGGCTGGGGCGATGCCGCGGGATGGGCACGACGGGCAGGCGGAAGACCTCCCAGAATTCACCCGCGGAATCGAGGGCGGTGCCGGTCATGCCGCAGAGGTGCTCGTAGAGTTTGTAGAAGCGCTGCCGCGAGATGCCGGCTGCGGATTGGGACTCGGCCTGGATCTCGATGCCTTCCTTCGCCTCGACGGCCTGATGGAGCCCGTCTTTCCAAGAGCTCTCGGCGCGGGCGCGTCCGGTGAATTCGTCGATGATGACGACCTTGTCCTCCTGCACGACGTAGTGGACGTCGCGATGGAAACGATGCCGCGCGGAGAGGGCATTTTCGACATAGCGTTTCCAGGGGCGTCGCAGATCATTCCACGGCACGGGGAACTCGGTGGAGGCGATGCGTTTTTCCCCGGCCTCGGTGAGTCGCGGCGGCTTGATGCTGTCGCCGGGCAGGAAATCCTCGCCCTCGCGGAGATGATCGACGAGTTCGTTCGCGACGAGGAAGGGCGCGGGCTGGCGATGGGGACCGGACTCTTTCGTGGCGATGACGAGAGGCGTGGTGGCCTCATCGATGAGGATGCTGTCGGCCTCGTCGAGGATGGCGTAGACGAGCCCGCGCTGGCAGAGCACGGCCTCCTCGGGCGGAGGCAGATCGAGAGCGGTGCGGGCGAAACGCTCGCCGAGGCGCGGCCCGGGGATGCGGAAGCGCTCGAGCTGGTCGCGCAGGTAATCGAAGCCGAACTCGGTGCCGGTGCCGAAGGTGACATCGGCGGCATAAGCGAAGCGCTTCTGCGGACCGGGCGCGCGCTCGGGGAGGAGGGCGGAGGTGAGGCCGAGGAAACGGAAGAGCTCGGCGGAAAACTCCTGATCGCGCTCGGCGAGGTAGGCGTTCGCGGTGGCGACATGCACTCCGCGACCGGGCAGCGCCCAGGCATACGCGACGAGGGATTGGACAAGCGTTTTCCCCTCGCCCGTGGCCATCTCGGCGACGGCGCCACGGCACATCGCGAGTCCGGCGAGGATCTGCACATCGTGGGATAGAGTCCGGTGAGCCGCTTCGAGGTCTCGCTCACAAGGGCGAAGGCGCTGGTGACGATCTCGCTGAAGGGACGCCCGGATTGCACCTCCTCGCGGAGTCGCCGGCTGTGCGCGGCGAGCTGGTCGGTGGGCACGATGGCAAAACGCGGCGCGAGCTGGTTCACGGCCGCGAGCATGGCGTGATCGTCCCAGGTGACGCCTTTGCGGGCGGGGAGAAGACGGGCGACGGCGGCGTGACCGATCCCGTGGAGGTAGCCCTCGACGGCGTATTGTCGACGAAACCGACGCCACTGCTCCCCAAGGCCGGGGCCACGCAAGGAGGTCTGGGGCGCTGAGGTGGACATGGGAGCAAAGAGGGTCGGGTCGGACACCGAAGAGGGTTTATTCGTAGCTCTCGTAGACGGCTTTGGCCTGGATGGCGGCTTCGTCTTTCACGAGCTTGATGAGCGGGAGATGTTGATCGTCCTCGACACGACGGGCGCTGATGTTCTCCTGCTGCAGGAGGGTGCCTTTGGCACGCTCGAGATTGGTGAGCGCGGCGTTGTAGGTGGCGAGGGCGGTGAGGAAATCCTCGCGGGCGAAGGCGCGGCGCTGCTGGGCATCGAGAAGATTTTCCAAATAGACGCTGGCGCCGGACTCGGCCGTCTCGACATCGCGACGATCGCGCAAGACGGAGAGCTCCTGATCGGCGGCCATTGCGGCCTCCCATTTCGCCCGGGCGTCGGGCCAGGCGGTGACGACCTCGCGGTGGGCGATCTGCACGTCGAGGAGCACTTCATCGAGGGTGGCGCGGAGCTGGTCGCGGGCCTGGCGGGCCTCGAGCTGGGCGCGGAGATGGCGGGCCTTTTCCGCCCTGCGGCCGAGGGGCATGCTGGCGATGAGACCGACGCCCCAGGTGGGCTCGCCGCCATTGTATTGATCGTTGAAGGCACCGGTCCAGTCGCCGGCGCCCCGGAGATTCGAAGTGCCGACTTCGCTGACGAAATCGAGGGCGGGGCGCTTTTCATTCGCCGCGGCGAGCTCGCGCAGATCGGCGGCACGGAAGGTGTTTTCCGCGATGCGGATCTCGGGGCGCAGCGAGAGCGCCTCGGCGACGCTCTTTTCAAAGGCCGGTGCCTCCATCGTGGCGATGGGGAGGTCGGCGGGAATGATCTCGGCGACTTTCCCGGCGACGAAGGCGGGATCGTTGACAAGGGTGCGGAGACGGGATTCGGCGTTCTTGATCTCGAGTTCGGACCGGACGAGATCGGCCTTGCGCGAGGCGAGGGCGGAGCGGGCGCGCGAGCGCTGGCTGGCGATGCTGTCGAGATCGCTGCGCGATTCGATCTCGGAGACGGTCTATTCGGTTTCCTCGACGAGGCGGCGTTTTTCGAGCAGGACACCGCGGGCGAGGTAGAGCTGCCAATAGAGACGGTTCACCTCCATGAGGTGATTCTCGAGTTCGCCGATGAATTCGCTGTAGCCGCTGTCGGTCTCGAGTTTGGCGAGCTGGATGGGCGAGCGGTTGTAGGTTTTCCCCGCGCCTTTCAAGAGGGGCTGCATCACGGAGAGGGTCGCGCGCGCCCTCCCCTGCTCGCGCGGAACGAAAAAGGTGGCGTTGCTGCTCTCCTGCGAGAGTTGCTGCCCGAGCGAGATCTCGGCCCCGGTCCGGGTCTTCTTGCGGAGGCCGCCCTCGAAGGTCCAGCCGCGGTTCCGCAGGAGGTCGCCGGGCTCGTTTCGCTCGATGCTGGAGCCGCTCGGCTCGTTGCTGCGGTCGTAGCGCGACTCGGCATAGGCCTCGGGATCGAACTCGGCTTCGGCCTCGGCGATGGCGGTCGCGCGGATCAGGGGGATGCCGGCGAGCGCCTTGACCTGGTTGGAATGCTCGAGGGTGCGGCGGTAAAGGTCGTCGAGTCCGAGACGGATCGTCGAGCCGGATTTGGCGAGGAGGGAGCCCTGGATCGCGCCATTCCACCAATCCTCGCGATGGAGTCCGCCACCACGCCCGAAATAGGTGGCAAGGGCGGAGGCCTGCTCCCGCAGACTCCCGAACGACGCACTCTCGAGATAGGATCCGGTGGTGGCACGGATCTCATCTTCGGTCGCCCGTTCCTGCCGGGAGGCGGGCTCGTAGGGCCGGGCGATGATCATCGCGGCATGGCGCACCGCCTGCCGATCCCCGGGAGCGGCCCCGCGTCCGGCCTCCTCACTCCGGAGGAAAAAAGCCGTCAACATGCCCGACAGCGCGAGCGACGCGCCGCCTGCCCATCGGAACCCCGGACGGGGTCGCAACTGGCGGGATAAGATCGGGAACATGATCCGATCTTATCATGTAAATCTTAAAGTTATATAATTTCTAATGAAATTTTCTCTCTTCCAGAAAAACGGGAATCTTTACTTTCGGAGTTTGCCGGCACCCTTGCCTTTTTGGCCATTCTGGCTGGACTCCTGGGCCAGGCTCGCGGGCATGCTCTTGAGTCCTTTTCCTTTGCCGAAATCCGCCGTCTGGCATCGCACCGAGCGGACGAGGCGGATCTCCACGGTCGCCTCGGTGCTGTACTGTCCGTCGCTGACGAGGTAGCGGAAGAAGACCGGCTTCTTGCCCCGATAGGTGGCCGGGGCGTCGTAGACGAGCGTTTCCAACTGGCCCGCGCTGAGGAACTGGCCCACCTGCACGGGCTTGCCATTGGCGAGCCGCAGGGTGCCGACCTTGGGCAGTTTCGAAACGCGGATGGAGAGTGGATCCCCCTCGGGATCGACGGGGGCATCGAGTCCGAGTTTGCCTCCGCTGCTGCCGACCGGCACGGTGATCTGTCCGGAATCGGCCGCGGGAGGAGAATTCACACCGACGACGGTGACGGTCACCAAGCCGGTGGTCGTGGCCCCGTCGGCGTCGGAGAGCAGGTAGACGAAGGAGGTCTGCCTGGTTTGACCGCCCACGAGATCGTCGAAATCCGTACCGGGATCGAAGGTGAACCGCTCGCATCGATCGCGAAGGTGCCGCCCTGGCTGCCGGCAACCCCGTTCATCACCACGGCATTGAAGGAATGGGGGCTGCCCTGGCCGACCGGCAGATCGGAGGAGATGAGGTCGCCATCGGGATCGAGATCATTTCCCGTCACGGCATTTCCGACGACCATCACCCCACCACCCTGGGTGACGGTGAACTCGTCGTCGTTCGCCACGGGAGCCGGATTGGAAACGGTCCAGACGAAGGTCCGCTGCACCGTGCCGCCATGACCATCCGCGGCGGTGACGACCACGGTATAGGGACCTCCCGCCGAAGCGCTGGAATCGAGCGTGCCGCTGACGAAGCCGGTAAGGGCGTCAAGGATCAGCCCTGTCGGCAGTCCGGTGGCGGTATAAGTGAGGATGTCATTCAGATCGGGATCGGCGAAGAAAGCGGCCACATTCAAAGACACGGAGGTGCCGTCGTCGTCGGACTGATCGGGGATCGATCCGGTGGCGACCGGTGCATCGTTGACGCCGGTGACGGTGACCGTCACGGTCGCCGTGTCGGTGGCGCCATCCGCATCGATGAGGGTGTAGGTGAAACGGGTCTGGCGGGTCTCGCCGACGGCGAGATCATCGAAGTCGCCGTCCGGATCGAAGGAAACCGCTCCATTCGCATCGATCGAGAACAGTCCGCCGTGCGTCCCCGCAACACCGCTCTGCACCACCGCGGTGAGGAGATCACCGTCCGGATCGGTATCGTTTCCAAGAATGGCATTGCCCACGACTCCCGGAACATCTTTCTCACCGGCGACGAACTGGTCGTCTTCCGCGAGCGGCGAAGGATTCTTCACGGTCCAGAGGAAGGTCTGGCTGGCGATGCCTCCGTTTCCATCCTGCGCGGTGATCACGACGGTATAAGGCGCGGACTGCGAAGCGCTCGAGGCGATCGTTCCGCTGATGACTCCGGTGTTCGCATCGATGGAGAGACCATCGGGAAGTCCCGAGGCGGAATACGTGAGGACATCGGTCGCATCAACATCGGCGAAATAGCCGGTCACGTCGATCGGCGCGATGACATCGCCGTCGTCATTGGCCCGGTCGGCGGGAGCACCCACAACGGTCGGTGCATCGTTCAGGCCGTTCACCGTGAGCGTCACCGTCGCCGTGGTCGTCGCCCCATCGGCATCCACGAGGGTGTAGGTGAAGCTGGTCTGACGCGTTTCACCTTCCGCGAGGTCTTCGAACTCGCCGTTCGCATCGAAGGTCACGTTGCCATTCGCATCGATCGAGAAGAGTCCTCCG
>JALRFZ010000340.1 GCA_023253615.1 Verrucomicrobiales bacterium
ACAAGTTCACCGACTTCCCGCGCGTCGGGGTGCCGCTGAATCTCCTCCTCTGGATCGTCGCCTCCATCCTCATCCCCGTCTTTTGGCCATTCCGTTAGGGTGAAAATGGCCGACGCAAGAGGGTTGACTCGTCCTGCAAACCCTCTTCAGTCACCCTTCATGAAACACGAAGACCTCGACGAACTCATCGCATTGCTCCGCCGACGCCTCGACGTCATCGGCGACGCCGCGATGCGGGAAAACGATCCCGACGGTCAGCTCGCCCTGCTGCGGGAGATCTCCGAGGGCATCACCGCCTTCCACCAGCGGCATCGGGGCGCCATCCCGCCGCGCCTGAACCACTTTCTCGAAAACGCCAGCCTGCAGAAGGCGCTCGATTGGGCCGAGGCGGAGCGGGCGAAGGGGTGACTCTCCGCCTCTTTGAGATCGACAAGAAGATCCTCCCCGGGCTACGATCCCGCCCATGTGCTGCTTTTCGGGAAAGGTCAAACACGTCTCATCGACCTCGATTTTCTGCCGCATGGGAGCGCAAGGGAACCAGGTGGTGATCTATAGCATGTATCTGGAGGCGGAGGAGGATCTTGCGATGGTCCTTCCGATCCCGGTGACGGAGGATCGGGACGAGAACAGCGTCTCCTTCATCAACCTCTCGCTTTACCCTGACTTTTTCCCGAAGCTCGACCGGGCGTTTCCCGTCCAGCGGGCTAACTCGACTTTCGGTGCCGATCCCTTCGGGGCAGTCCCGGCCGCGGTGGTCCCCTTGCAGGTCCGGAGCGTGGGCAGCTTCGATGCGTCGTTCGTGCCGCGGATGGAGGATTTCCTCCGGCTCGACGAGCGTTTCCGCATCGCGCCGGAGATCTGGCGCGACCTCCCGGAGTTCGCCGACCACGGTTTCGTCGTTTTCAAACTGAAAGCCGGGGCCGCCCGGGTCCATCCCATGGCCTTCGCCTACCCGGCGCGCGACCGGACCCGGATCACCTTTCCCACCGTCCACATCCACGACGGAACGGTCCACGAACTCGCCGACTTCGATCATGCGCTGTATTGCCAAAGCCAATCCTCGGAGGTACGCATGCGTTGGCAGGAATCCGTCGCCCTCGCCGGCGGCTTTGTGAACGGAACCCTGCTCCATGGCAGTGTCCTCACGGACCGGCATGTCTACAAGCAGACGATGACAGGTCGGCTCCCGAACGAAGATCTGGTGATCGCGTCGGTTTGACCATCCCTCACAGAAACACCCCTTTGCGATACCCGCTCGGCGTCACCCCGGTGACCTTGCGGAAGCGTTTCGTGAAGTGGCTCTGGTCGTAGAAGCCCGTCGCCGCCGCGATCTCGCCGAGGGACATCCGGGTCGTCGCGAGGAGACGCTGCGCCTCCTGCACGCGCAGGGAGAGCACGTACTCCATCGGCGAGAGCCGCAGCACCTGGCGGAAGAGGCGGTTGAAATGCGGCACGGAGAGCCCGGCGAGTTTCGCGAGGCCTTCCGCGTCGATCTCGTCCACGAAGTGCGTCTCCACGTATTCGACCACCTTCTGCAGGCTCCCGAAATGGGTGCGTTGCTCCTCGGGCGTCCCGATCGGGGTCATCAACCCCAACAAACCGATAATCACACCTTCCGGATCGCGCAGGGGGCATTTGCTCGAGAGAAACCAACCGGGCGTGCCCCGGATCGTCGGCACCAGCCAGACCTGGTTCACGACGGTCTGCCCGGTCTCGAAAACGATACGGTCGTTCGCCTCGTAGGCATCGCCGAGGAGGGCCGGGAAAAAGTCGCGGGCGCGTTTTCCCACAAGCTCGTCGGCGGGAATGCGATCGTAGCGGATGCGGTGGAAATCGTTGTTGTAGACGTAGCGGCTCTCGAGGTTCTTCACGAAAACTCCCACCCCCGGCATCGCCGCCATCAGCTCGATGGGCTCGCGGAGACCGGGACAACGGGCGAAAAACGCCTCTTGGAAACGCTTCGGGTCGAAGGTCGGCATGATCGAAACATACCAAAACCCGCCATCGCGCTACAAGACGGAACGTAAGAATCCCGATAGCGTTGGACGTTCACCCCTGTAACCGGGAGCCAATCCCATCCGAGCCATGTTCGACTTCCTCGCCGAAACCTCAGGGCCGCTTTGCGGGCCACGACGCACCCGCCGCGAATTCCTCACGATCGGGGCGCTCGCTCCCATCGGTCTCTCCCTGCCGCAGTTCCTCGCCGCGAAGCAGAGCGGGAACGTGAAGGGCGACGACTCGAAATCGTGTATCCTCATCTTCAATCTCGGCGGCCCGAGCCACCTCGACCTCTGGGACATGAAACCGGATGCCCCGAGCGAGATCCGCGGGCCCTTCAAGCCGATCCGCACGAAGAGCGATGCCTTCGAGGTCTCC
>JALRFZ010000425.1 GCA_023253615.1 Verrucomicrobiales bacterium
CTAGACATGTTCAAGGTCAAAAAACACATGGCTTGTGGGCTACTTCTGACTTTTTTGTCCTGCACCCCTGGCCCGATCCTCATACTTCGTCAGGACGGGTTCCGCCGCAGACGTGCTTCGGGGCGGCGTCAAAATCGGCCCGAGGAAATCCTTGTTACCATCCCTGCCTCAGGCCGCTTCTTTGCTTTGCCTGTCAGCGAAGACCAGTCGCAGCACCGCCCTCACTCCCTTGTTCGCGGATGCGAGATGCACCCGCTCGCGAAAGAGATCGGCCCCAAATTCCGAAAAGAGGTCGCCAAAACACTCGTCGGCGAAGGAATGCGAGACCGCTCCGACGTTTGAGAAGTCGATCCGCACCTCCTCCCCACGGTCGAGCAAGGCCCTGATCTCGTCGCGGAACCGCGCGCCCATGAAGCGTGTCTTGAGGACATCGCCGCCTTCGTTGCCGGGGTTCAGAACCGTCATGGATTGTCGAAAATTACGGGATTCGGCACCAAACCGAACGTTGGGTAACGGAATCCTCAATCGTCGAAGAAATCAAGCCCGTCTTCAGGATCCGGCGTCCAGACTTCCTTGTAGAGGGTTTCGATATCGAGCGGCCGATCCCGATAGAGGGTGAACGCGACCACCGTGCCGGGCCAGCGAGCCGTAGCCTCATGCTCGCTGATGTCGGTGCCCGTTTGGCTCAACCGGTCTGTCAGGGAATAGATCCCGAGCTTTCCCCCATTCAAGCGGACGAGGCCCGAGGCCAGGGCCAGGCCATAACCGGAATTGTGGGCCGGACGGCTCGTCACCTTCGGCGCGATGGCGGCGTGGAGCGGCCCCCCGTGCTTCTTCACGAGTTCCAGAAGCGTCTCCGTGTCCGAGAACCGCGTCCGAATTCCGACCCCGAGATCCACAATCGCGGCGGAGATCCGGTTTTCGTAGGACTGGCAGCAGAGGTAGGCCCCGGTCGGGGGCTGGGCATGGTGAAAGACGTTTTCGACGATTTCGGAAAGGATCGTGTCGATGGCGCGGCGTGCCTCGTCCGCGAGGGCGAACTGGCGCTGAAACACGGCACAAACCGCCGTCGTCGCCACCGACACGTCGGCCGCCGCACCGAGGCGCGTCAGCTCCACGAAACGCCCGTCCGGACTCCTTCTCTGATACGGGTAGAGATCCCTCTCGCCCAGCATTTCAAACAAGCCCAATCGCTCGAGGTAGCTTCTGACATCGCTTCGCGACGGTCGGATCACTTCCACGCAGGTCTGCTCCCGAAGTTGCAGGTAATGGATCCCCGCCGCGAGGCAGGCAAGTCCGACCGGCTCGCAGAATTGCAACTCTCCAAGATCAAGCCGGAAGCGGTCCGACTCGGCGGTGGACACCGCGTGGACCCGCTGGGTGAATCCAGGCAGGGAACCCCAATCGAAGGTTCCCCGAACCGGAAAGGAAAGGGGATTCCGGTTCATGATGGCTCAGGGTTCCCCTCTGAACGCCCGGCCGGGGATGGCGGGGAGGAGGGCGTCGAGTTCGGCGGCGAAGCGGCGCTGCCCGGTGATCAAATAGGGATCGTCCTCCCATACGGCCACCTGGAGGGCGGGCACCACGTGCTTGCGGCAGGTCTCGGCTTCGTTCATCGGGTGGTGGGAGTGACCGGGGTGGATTTACCGTGGGACACGCTGCTTTTACCTCGATTCGACCGTCACGGCAATGGCTGAATCACCCCAGCAACTCCTGCACCACTGCGGCATCCACCTCCACCAGCGAATCGACGATCCGGGCCGCGCCGCTTTCGAGGAAACTCTCCTGCGGGTGGGTCGTGGTCACGGCGAGGGCGCGCATTCCGGCGGCGAGGGCGGCCTCGATCCCGACGTGGGCGTCTTCGACGACGAGGCAACGTCCCGGCTCTCGACCGATCTTGCGGGCGGCCTCGAGGAAGACGTCCGGGGCGGGTTTGCCGCGGGTCACGTCCTCGGCCCCGGTGTAGTTCGGACCGAAGAAGGGCGCGAGTCCCGTTGCCGCGAAACAGACTTCGATGTTCTTCCGCGAGGTCGAGGAGCCGAGCGAGGCAGGAACACCCGCCGCCGCGAGGGACTCGAGGAGGACGACGACGCCCGGGAGCGGCTCGATCCCGTCGGCGGCGAGGAGTTCACGGTAAAGTTCCTCCTTCCGTTCGCCGAGGGCGTGGATCGTCGCGTGATCGTCCGCCTCGGCCCAGTGGAAGACGTGGGGGATGCACATGACGTTGCGCATGCCGAAGGATTCCTTGAACTGCTCTTTCGTGAGCGGCTTGCCGAGCTCCGTGGCGAGCTGGAACCAACTCCGCTCGTGTTGGTCGTGTGAATCGATGAGGACACCATCGAGGTCGAAGACGACGCCGATTTCGGAGAAGGGAGGAAGCGCGGACATGGCGCGGGAGTATCGCGCGGCAGGGGGAAAGGGCAAGCGGCGTGGGAAACTCACCTCACCTGCACCCGAAGTTTCACCTGGTCCTGCCGCGTCGGATCGGAGGCGGCTTGGGCGCGGATCTGGGAGAGGAAGCGGACGGAGGGACCGAGGTGGCGGGTGCGCAGGAAAAAACGTCCGTCTTTGCCGACGGGGTCGGAAACGGTGAGACCGCCGGTGGTGATGGCGGCGGTGACGTTGCCGCCTTTGGCGAGGAGATATCGAAGTTGGAAGTCGCGGGTGCCGGCGGTGCCGGTGAGGATGATTTCATCGGGGGCTCCGTCGTTCTCAAGAGCAAGCACGACCTTGCCGCCGCGCCGCGGACGCAGGCTCTGGAGGTATTGCTGGGTTCGGTCGTAAAGATTGCCACCGGTGAGTAGGGCGGGAGTGGCGCCGATGAGGAGATCGGGTTGTCCGGGCTCGCCCGAAGCGGTGTAGCGGACACCCGTGCCGGGGGCGCTCTCGCCGGAATCGTTTACCCCGACTACCCAATAATAGAGCGTCTCGGAGAGCGGAGGATCTTCGTCGCGGTATTGTCGCAGGACGGAGGTGCCGATCTCTACGGCGGAGGCGAAGTCATTCGTCGATCCCCGGAAAATCTTGTAAGAGAGCGTGCCGGGTGCGTCGTTCCATGAGAGGAGCAATCCTTCGCCGGCGGAGTCCGATATCGTGAGATCGCGGGGCGTCGCGGGCGGTGTGTCGGTCTGTCCGTCGAGCGGAGAGCCGTCGAGCTGGAGGAGGAAGGCTTCGAGCTGCGCCTTCTCGGTCACGTTGAGCCGCGAGGCGCGACGATGCGGCTCGGCGGCGGTCAGTTTGGCGGCGGTGGAGATAGTGATCTCGTCGATGCCGAGAGGGAGCCAGTTCGGCGAGATCGCGGTGATCTGGATGGTGTTGTTGGGTCCGGCGTTGAGATTCACGTCCTCCACCCTGACACTCTTCCAATTCACGTAGCGCCAGTCGGGGACGTTGCCGGTGAGTGTGACGTTCGTGGTGTGGTTCGTGCCATTCACACGCACGCGGACGGTGCCGTTGGCATAACCGAGGCTGTAGCGCATCGTGATCGCTCCTACGCCGCCGGGTCCGCCATCGATTCCGGTGAGGGTGAGGGTGCCGCCATCCCAGGTCTCGGCGAGGGCTTCGCCGCGCACGGTCTGATCGTTGTTGTAGTAGGTCCACTGCGTCGTGATCTGGCCTCCTCCGCTGACGGTGCCGCTCTCGGCCGGCACCTGGGTGCCGCCGGTGGTGGTGAAGACCTCGGCGAGGGTTTTGGCGCTGCCGTCGTGGAGGTAGGGCGCGGATTCCCAGAGACCGCGAAGGGTTGGTGTCTCGATGCCGGGCAGGGCGGCACCGAGGCGGGAGCCCGAGGTTGTGCCGGTGGTGCCGACGTCGTGGAGGAGACCGTCGGTCATCTCCGTGCCGGCATGGCAGGTGGCGCAGCCTTCGCGCAGAAAGATGGCCTGTCCGGCGACGGCGGCGGCGGTGAGCGATCCATCAGCGGCGCGGTGCGGGCTTTTCGGAATCCGCTCGTGATCGAGGCTGGCGAGGTAGGCGGCGAGGGCATCGAGATCCGGATCGAGCCCGGCCTTGGGTGGACCGAGCGGAGTCGAAGCCGTTGCGAATTGGGTGTTTGTCAGGAAGCCGGTGCCGCCGAAGGCGTTGCGGATGTCGTGTTCGAAATCCTGGATCTCGTCGAAGTTCCCGGTCCAGTGGACGTTGCCATGCCGCATCCCGGCGCGGCCGTTGAGGGAGGTGGTGTTGCGCAGGCCTTCGCCGCGCCCGGTGAAGTCCCAGGTGCGTCCGTCGAAACCGCCGTCGGCATGGCAGGTGGCGCAGGAGAGATAACCTTCGCCGCTCATGCGCGGATCGCCGGCGTGGTGGAAGAGTTGTTTGCCGCGCAGGACCGTCTCGGGCAGGACTTCCAAAGTGGTCGTGGCGACGGTCTGGCGCGGGAAGTCGGCGCGGCCTTCGGCGTAGAAGTCCGCGAGCTCGAAGACGGTGAGATCGCGGCCGAGGTCGTTTTTCACAAAGAGCCGCCCGGTGACGGGATCGCAAGCGAGACCTCGCGGCGACCGCCCGACGGTTTGGCGCGAGACGAAACCTCCGAGCCCGGCCGAGCGATCGACCTCGAAGCGATCAAAGACGGAGATCTCGTTGTTTCCCTGGAGGGTCACGAAGAAGTAATCGCCGAGCGGGCTGAAGGCCACGGCGCTGGCGCAGTCGCTGTTGTCGAGATCGAGCGAATCGATCACTTCGTTCGACGCTGTATCGATCACGGTGAGGAGATTGCGCACGGTGTTGTCCTGGTCGAGGTCGGCAGCGACGAGGAGGCCCTTGTCGCTGTTCATCTTGTTCGAGGCGACGAGGAGACGTGAGCCGTCCTTGCTCACCGCGAGACCGGCGAGGTAGTTCGGCGTGCCCTTGCCTTCGGCGGTGCTGTCGCGGTGCGCGTTGTCGCCGAGCTTGTCGAGCCGGATCGTGCCGGCGAGGGTCATCGTGGAAGTATTGACGCGCCAGACTTCGGCGTGATCCTGCGCGGAGAGGAAGCGCGAGACGTAGAGCATAGCCCCGTCGGGGGAGAGGGCGAGCGCCCGGGCGGTGGGGCCGAGGGCGAGACGGCCGGTGATGGCTCCGGTTGAGGTATTGAGCCGGATGACCTCCCCCGGGCCTGACAAAGACACAAACGCACTGGCCCCGTTCGGCGAAATGACGATGCCGTGGGGTGCATCGCCGTAGTCGAGGGCGATCGGAGGCAGGGTGGTGCCATCGGTCTGGACGCGGGCGAGGCGGTCTCCGCTGCGGCAGGCGACCCAGGCGCGGCCTTGCCCGTCGATCGCGAGACTGCGCGGATCGGCTCCGACGCTTGCTTCGAAACGTCGCGCGAGGGTGTCGGTATTCAGGGCGGTGACGGTGCCGTGATCGGGATTCACCGTCCAGACGGTGCGGCGTGTTTCATCCACCTCGACCTCGGTGCTGCGCGGCGGCGTGCGCGTGGCGGTCTCGTTCGTGACGGTGACGGTGAGAACGGAGACTGCGGTGAGGCCCGCCGCATCGCGGACGATGGCTTTCGCGAAATATCGCCCCGTCGTGGCGTAGGCATGGGAAATGTTTGCCGTCGCGCTCCAATCGCTGCGCGGTGTGCCATCTCCGAAATCGAAGCGGTATTCGAGAGATCCGTTCTCGGGATCGCTCGCGGTGGCGGAGAGGGTCACGTTTTGCCCGGGTACGGCTGGATGAACGGAGCTGGAGAAGGAGGTGACGGCGGGCGGCTGGTTTCCCGAGACGGTCGCACCGGTGGAAAAGGTGAAGCGGTATTCCTCGATGCCATTGCCGACCGCGTCCTTGATCCCGCCGCCGGTGAGGACGACCTCGTAGGTGGTGTTGGCCAGCAGGTTCTGGTCGGGCGTGAAGGTGAGGATGTCGTTGAAGGCGAAAACGGCTTTGCCCGTGATCGCCTGACCGCCGAGAGGGCGCACGATCAGGTTCGTACCGGGGCGGATCGTCGTGGAGTCGAGCGTCTCGTGGATGAGCAGGGAGATCGGCGCGCCGCGCGGGTAATTGGTCTGTCCGGCGCGGGGAATGTGATAGCCGACGCTGGGGCCGCGCGTGTCCGGTGCCGCCTGATGCGCCCAGATCGCGAGGCCTTGGTTTTCACCGATGCCGCCGGTGGCGAGGAGATTGCCGAGGGGAAGGAGGAATTGGCTCGTGTCGACTTCCTCGCCCTCGGTGTCGAGGCGCAGCACCGAGGTGAAGGTGCGCATATCGACCTTGTGGCTGCCGAGGAAGGCGTATTCATCCTGGAATTGAAGATACATCGTCTCGGCTCCGGGCAGGGTGACGTCGGAGACGAGGCGCAGGTTTTCCGGATCGGTGACATCGACGACGCGCATGCCCTGGGTCGGCTCCTGATAGGGGAACACGAGGTAGAGTTTGCCATCACCACCCCAGAGCTCGGGCCAATACCCGCCGGGACCACCGGTCTTGAGCACATCGAGGAGCCGCGGATTCGCCGGATCGCCGATGTCGTAGACGGCGACGCCGGTGCGGCTCTGATCGGAGGCGAAGATGAGAAGGTTTCCGAAGATGAAGGGGTGCCCGATCACGCCTGTCGCACCGATGTGATCCCAAGTGGCGAGAACCTGTCCGTTTTTACGCAATACGGCGAGATCGTCGATCTCTTCGGTGTTGTAACTCCAATAGGTGTTGATGTGCCAGGGCTGGAAGAGATCACCCCGATCGTAGGGGCCGTTGAGCCCCGGAGTCGAGGTGCGCTGGTTCACACCGGGCGAAACGGCGCGGAAAGAGAAGGGGCGCTCCGGCGGCCAATTGTCGCCCAGAGCGAGGTAGTCGCCGATCTGGAGGTAGCCGTGGGCCATCACGGGGTGGTTCGTCTCGTCGTAGGTCTCGGCGACGGTGACGTTGGAAAGGTTCGAGAGATTCCACCGCCGCACGAGGAAGTCCGACCCGGGCCGGCTCGAGGGCATCTCGGGCACGGTGTAGAGCCAGCCGTTGTGGTAGGCGATGACGGCGGTGCGGCCCTGCTGCGGCGCGAGAAGAGGCGTGAGAAGACGCCCCGGCGTCTGGGGGACGTTCGGAAATCCCTGTCCAGCGACGGGCAGAGTCCAACCAGCCAACCCCAGAGCCGTACCCGCAAGGGCTGGCCACGGAATTCTCATTTCTATGATTTTTATACTAGATACGAACAAAGTCCAGCATAAAGACGTGGATCCGGTGATGAGAGGTGGACCAAGCTTCAAGCTGGTTTTGGCTTTCCCACCGACGAAAATCGCTTTGCCTCGACTACTGACGCCTCCCTGCCAGTCCGAAGACACAAGCGCCCGAAGGGAGACGTGAGATAACAGAAACGGCATTTATTAAATTCCCGTCCCTCAATACTATACTTTTTTCGCATGTATGAGACTCGACTGTTTAAATCGGTGCTGGCGATGCGCTTTTATCATTGTGGAGCGACTTCGCCGTGCCGCCACGCCTTGAAATGCCGAAAATCAGGAACGCAAAAAATCTGTCCCCTAATTGTTTTAAGCGGGTCCTTCATGCGATGGTGGGGTTCAATTCGAGAGGTGCATCGGTTCTTTCACTGCGGTGGCATTCGCGCCCCTGACGGAGTGCTGCCGTGATTGCCGGGAGATCGCGCTTCGGGAAACGCACTTTTCGTCGGTCGCTCCCATGCGACCGCTCTCTTCCCTGTGGCAGGGGGGAGAAGGGGGGCTCGGCCCTCTTCACCGTGTATCACCCCATCCGCACCGCCTCGCGCAATCCCCGCATGTAGCCGACCGCCCAAAGGCGTCCTAGGAGGTGGTAGCCGGGAAACTCATTCGATTCTCCGACCAGGGTGGGCACGTGGTCGGGCCGGATCGGGATGTCGAGTCCGGATTCGACATAGGCTTTCATACAGGCGGCCATGTCGGTCTTGCCGGTATCCTGGAAGGCTTCGCGGAAGTGGGGGACCTTGCCGACGACGTCGCGGAAGTGGGCGAAAACGAGGTGCGGGGCGAAGCGGCGGATGAGGCCGGGGATGTCGTAATCGTCCGCACAGGAGGCGAAGGATCCTTGGCAAAAACAGATACCGTTCGCGGGCGAGTCGACCAAGGTCACGAGTCGGTCGAAGGCTTCGGCGTTGAAGAAAATGCGGTCCTGCCCGCGGAGGGAGGGCAGGGGCGGATCGTCGGGATGCATGGCGAGGCGCACGCCGGCATCTTCGGCGACGGGGATCACCTCGTTGAGAAAATACTCGAGATTGTCCCAGAGCTTCGCGGCGGGGGTGGGCGTTGCGGCGGCGTAGTCGAAACCGGTGACGCTGCGGAAGGTCTCCGGATCGCGTCCGTCGAATTCGGTGACGAGGGCGCCGCCGCGTTCCTTCACGTCAAGGGCGGTGCGCTGCCAGTCGTCGTCGGGCATCCAGCTGTAGCAGAGCACGGGCACGCCTTCTTCCCCCAGGTTCCGGATGAGGGTCTTGAAATCCTCGATCTGGCGCGCCGCGCCCTCGGTGCCGTGGATGAAATCGAGGGTGGGCACGTAGCGCTCGACGACGCCGAGGCGGAGTCCCCACGACTCGACCCGGCGCCGGATTTCCCGGAGATCCGCCGGATCGAGCCCCGGATAGATCGAGACGATTTCTTCGGCCCCGATCTGGGCGGCGATCTGGAGGGTTTCGTCGGAAAAAGGCGTGACGAGGAGGGCGATGCGCATGGTCGGAGAGGTTTCGGGACAGATTCGCCGGCCAATGCGCCGGAGCAAGAAAAGACTCCGTGACGGGATGGCGGAGGCGGCTCATGGAAGATCGTTCACCTTTCCAAACTAAGTTTGGCAAAGCCCGTGAGGCTGCGCTACGATCACGACATGTTCTGGCTGCGCTGGATCTTCTTTTCGTCGCCGCTGTGGCTGGGCTTCGGAGGAGCCTGGCTCTTTTCGACGGTCGCGGAGTTCCAGCTCACGCGCGAGAGCGACGCGTTGGTGCATGCGATCGATCGTCCTGTCGGTTACCTGAGTCCGCTTGCTCCGGCCGACGGCGTGGAGGGTGAGATCGCGGGTTTGCTCTTCGAGCCGCTCCTGCGTCGCGACGCGGACCTGAATCTGCGGCCGAACCTCTTCCGCGGATGGACTTCGCGCACGGTCATCACGATCCGTTGTGAGAGCGAGGAGGCGGCGGGTGAGGCGGAGGCGCGCCTCCGCGCGGGCGAGGTGCCGGCCGTGGTGGCCCGGCCGATCGCGTTGGATCGCTCGGGACCGGTGCTGACGGTCGCCTACGAGGGGCACGGGCCGGCGCTGGAGGCTTCGCTGCTCGGGGGGGTTCCGCCCGAGCTCCTCGGCGACTACCTCCTCGTGAAAGTGCGGGCGGATCATTCGGTCGATGATCTGATCGCCGCCTGGCTGGAAACCTCGATGGAGAAATCGCAGGTGCGCATGCTGGAGTTCACCGGCGACCGCGAGGCCCAGCTTTTCGTGCGCGGCGAGACGGACCGGGTGCTGAAAGAGCTGCGTCTCTACCTCGATTCGAATCCCTCGACCTCGCCGCAGCTGGACCTCGCCGGGAAGCGGTGCCACACGACGGTGCGGGAAATGTTGATCGATCTGGAGGAAGGGGTGTCCTGGCACGATGGCACGCCCTTCACCGCCGCGGATGTCAGGTTTTCGTTCGAGCGACTCACGCGCCCGGATTCGCCCCTGCCGCTCGCGGGGAGCTTTGACTTCGTGGAATCTCTCGAGGTGCTCTCTCCGTCGCGGCTGCGCGTGCTCTGCCGCGAGGTGCCCGCGACGATGCTGGAGAGCTGGGAAAGACTGCCCGTCCTGCCAGCACACCGCCTCGGCGCGACGGTGATGGAAAAGGATGAGACGGAGCTTTGGGCGGAGTTTCTCAACGCTCCGACCGGGCTGGGGCCCTATCGCCTCGATCGGCGCCGCGCGGATGGCGGGATCGAGCTGGTGGCGAATCCGGCCTATCACCGCGGTGCGCCCGCGGAGCCCCGGCTGCGCTACCGGCGCTATTCCTCGCTCGAGTCCATCCTCCTCGCCCTGCGCACCGGCACGCTCGATCTGATCGAACCCGATGAACGTTTTTCGGAATGGACCCGACGTCATCCGGGCATGGTCGAAAAACTCCGGGATCGGCCCCGTTTCCAACAGGTCGTCGTCTGGAATCTCGATCGCGCCCCCTTCGACCGCGAGCCGGTGCGCACCGCGTTGGCGCGCGGCGTCGATCTCGGTGCGATCCTTCGCGAGACGGACCGTGAATACCAGGTGCCGGTGACGAGCCTCTTTTTCCCGGGATCGCCGCTGGTGGCCGAGCCCATCCTGTTGCCGCTCCACGATCCGCGCGGAGCGGAGCGGCTCCTGGAAAAGGAGGGCTACCGCCTCGACGAAGAGACCGGCCTGCGCGAGGACGGGCGGGGGCGCCCGTTGACCTTCAAGCTCGCGGTGAACGCGGCCAATCCCGGGCATTTGCGTCTCGCCGCGGCGCTCTCCGAGCAATGGAGCGGCATCGGGACGGCGGTGACGGTCGAGCCGGTGGAGTGGACGGATCTCTTCACCCGCCGCCTTCCGCAACGCGACTTCGACGCGGTGCTGGTGAGCTGGGAAATCCCGCGGGGGATCGACCGGCGCGAACTCTGGCATTCGGCGTCGGCGGGACCCGGCGGGGGAAACCTGAGCGGACTGCGCGACACCGGAGTCGATGCCCTCCTCGATGACTTGCGCGCCACCTCCGACCCCGCCGAGGCGACGGGCACGATCGCCGCCCTGCAACGGGCCCTTGCGGCGCGGCAGCCCTGCTTTTTCCTCTGCGATTCCGGGCGGATTCTGACGGTGCGTTCGGGCGCGCTCGAGATCCGGCCGCCGGGATCGACGGAGGCGTCTCCTCTCGCGATCGGGAAAGGAGGTCTCGAGGAGGTGCGCCCCTGGTGGGTGAAAAAAGCGAACCCGGGCCCTTGAAGCGATGATCCGTCACGTCCTCCAGCGTCTCTCCGTCGCAATCCTCCGCCTGCTTGCGGCCGGACTCGGCGTGCTCGCACTGATGGAATTTTCCTTTGTGGTGCTGGGAGAGGCGGAGTGGCATGTCTGGGAGCGCGAAGCCTGGGGAGGCGTGCCGCCGGGGCTCGTCCCGGCACTGCCGGATTGGGAAAGCCTGCTGCGGAGCCGGGCGGGTGGGACGGCCCGTGTCCTCGCCCTGGCGATCCCGGCGGTGGTGTTGGCGGGCTACAGCTGGGGCATCCTGGGGGCGAGGTTGCGGCGTTGGCATGCCGCGCGCCTGCTCTCGGCTCCTTTCGCCGCCTTTGCCTGCGTGCCGGGTTTCTGGTTCGTGGTGCTGGTGGCGATCTATTCGTATTTCCACTGGCAGCGCCCTGGTTTCGCGAATGATCTCGTTGTCGAGCGGGGGCCTGATCTCCTCGCGTGGTGGCATGCCGCGGTCGTGGCGTTGCCTGCCATGGCGGGGGCGGCCGCCTGGCAGATCCGTCAGGTCGCCGCCGTGCTCGAGCGGGAGACGGCCCGGCCCTGGGTGCGCGGACTGCACGTCGCCGGTGCGAACGACGAGGAGATTTTCTATGGTCGTGCCATCCCCCGCGCACGCCCTTCGCTCCTGGCCTTGATGGATCGGCCGGTGCCGGCGATCCTCGGCAGTCTCATCGTCGTGGAGGCGGCCTTCCGCTATCCCGGGCTGGGTGGTCTGCTCGTGGAGTCGGTGCGGCTCGCCAGCTATCCCGGCATCCTCCTCGCCTCGCTCGCCCTCGCGTCCATCGCGCTTGCCGCGACCCTGGCGAGGGAACTCCTCACCCCCGCCACGCGAGAATGACGAATCGCCGACAGTCCCGCTGGATGCGGTCGATGCATCTTTTCGCCATGAGACTCTGGCAGATGCGTCGCGTCCTCGTGCTGGTGATCCCGTATTTTCTGCTCCTCGGCTGGCTCTTTTCAGGTGATCCGCCGGGTGACGTACGTCCCTCCGAGCTCTATGGCATCCGCGAGGCACCTCAGTGGCGGTCTCCGGACCACGTCCACTGGTTTGGCACGGCGGCGAATGGGGCGGACCTCTTCGAACTGAGCCGCCTCGCGGTGGCCACCAGTGTCTCGGTGGCCGTGGTCGCCGTCGCCGCGGGGATCGGTCTGGCTTTGCTTGCGACAATGCTGTTTGTCTTCGATACGGGGGAGCGTCGCTTCCTCTGGCTCGAGCGGGCGGTCCGTGCCGGTGGGATCGTGCCGGGCATGGTCGTGCTCGTGATCCTCGCCGGAGGGGCCGGAGGCGGGCGTCTTTTTCTCATCTTCGCGCTGGCATCCGTCTTCGCGCTGCCACTGGTGCCGCTGCTATGCCGTTGGTTCCGCGAGGGGGAGGAGGGGTTTGAAATCGTCGCGGCACGGGTCGTGGGGCTCTCGCGTCGCGAGATCGTGCTCGGTCGCGTCTTTCCCTCGGTGCTGCGCCGTCTCCCCGGCGTCTTCGCCGCTTTCGTGCCTGCGGCGATGCTTGCGGAGATGTCGATCTCCTTCCTCGGGTTCGCCGGCGAACGGCTCAGTGTCGGAGTGATGATCGAACGCGGGCAGACCTACCTGATCGAGGCTCCCTGGATGGCGGTCTATCCCGGGATCTTCGCCACGGCGGTGGTGACGGCCTTTTCCTTTCTGGGATGGCGGGTCTGCGCGGCCCTGCGCACCGGTCCGCTCCCGCTTTTCAACGGATCCTGACATGAGCACCCATCCCACGCCCCTTTTCGAAGCGAAGGATCTGACTGTCGAGATCCCCGGGGCTCTCGGCGATCGCCAGATCGGACTCCGCCGGGTCTCCCTCGCCGTCGCTCCGGGCGAGATCGTGGCTTTGGCCGGAGAGTCGGGCAGTGGGAAATCGCTGCTCGCGCGCATCGCCGCGGGTACGGCGGCCCCCCGCATGAAGGTGCTCTCGGGCTCGGCTTCCTTCGAGGGGATCCCGCTCTTGGGCAAGGGGCGGCACCGCCTCCCGGGACTCCGTCGCGGACCGGTGACGGTGATCGCTCCGCTGGCGTCGGCACCGCCCGACCCCGATCGCACCGTACGCCAGTGGCTGCGCGATTGCCGTCGACTCGCGGGGAAAGACGTCCGTCCCTGGGGCGATTGTTTTTTCAGCGTCGGCTTGCATGAGCCGGAGCACCTCCTGCCGTGTGGTCTCGGTGATCTCGCTCCGCCGACCTTGAAGCGCCTCGCGGTGGCGCGCGCCCTGATGGTGGGGTCGAGGCTCATCATTTCCGAAGACGCGGGCGCGGATCTCGACGCGCCGGGCGAGGCGGCTTTTCACGAACTGCTCGGACGGGTGCGGGACGAAGCCGGCATCGCCGTGTTGCTCTCGATCGGTTCGCTGCGTGGTGTGGAGCGTTTCGCGGACCGGGTCGCGGTGTTTTTCGAAGGTGGCATCCTCGAGGAAGGCGCGCCGTCGGATCTGCTGACGGCACCGCGATTCGCCTACACCCGGGAATTCCGCGCCTGCGAGGCCCGTCTCGCCGACCTGCCTCGGGATCTCCCCACGATCAGCCGCGAAGCGGCGCGCGAGGCCGAGGCGCACGTGCATCAGGTTTCTTCCCCGCTCGAGGGACCTTTCACCGGATAATCAAGCAGGGGAGGGGGAAGCGGTGGGCGCGGGACGGTATCGGAGGTGCCGGCGCGACGCAGCAAGGCGGAGAAACCTCCGGCACCCGGCGAGAGATGCGGGTAGACGCGATACGCGGGGAAGTCTGCCATGGCAGAGCGCAGCGGGTCGAGGTGCGGTACCTCGACGGGAGTGAAATCCGTCGCCGTCGCGAGCAGCTTTTCGATGGCCCCTTCGTTTTCGCGCTGGCTGAAAGTGCAGGTGGTATAGAGAAGAAAGCCACCCGGAGCGACCGTCTCCGCGGCGGCGGCGACGTCGGCCCGGACCTGCGCATCGGGATCCTGTGTCGGAGCCGATGAGTCGGTGGGCCCGGGAGACGGACTCGGCGAGCACGCCCCGATGACGAGGGATGCCCCCACGAGTGCCGACCCGCCGATGAGGGCGCGTCGCGTGAGGCGAGCCCCTCGCGCTGCCTCGAGAGGCTGCGACCGCCTGGGGGTCTTCGCGCCATGCACGCCGGCCAGCATGCCACGGGACGAGGTACCCTCGGTCTGTCGGCTGCGGCGCGCCGCTGGCGACACGACAGATCCGACACGTGAATACCTGACACGTGCACGACCGCGTGACGAGGGAGGTGCCATGGGACGCCCCTCACGTGATGCCAGTGGGAGTGCCGCCAGCGAAGTGCGCTCCGTGCTGGAGCCGGTCGTGGCCGCCCTCGGACTCGATCTCGAGGACCTGGACGTGCAGTCGTCCGGTCGTCGCAGGCGCGTGAGCGTCGTCATCGATCGCGACGGCGGTGTCGATCTCGACGGGATCGCTGCGGTGAGCCGAGCCGTATCCGATGCGCTCGACGCCTCCGACGCCATGGGGGACGACCCCTACACGCTCGAGGTCACCTCGCCCGGAATCGACCGGCCGCTCACGCTGCCGCGGCACTGGCGCCGCAACATCGGTCGGCGCGTGAGAGTGCACCTCGCAGGTGGCTCGACGCTCGAGGGTCGTGTGCGCGAGGTCGACGATGACGGAGTCCTCCTCGCCGTGGACGTCAAGGGCAAGCCCGAGTCCTTGGAGCGGCGTACGACGTGGAGTGACGTGGTGCGGGGCGAAGTGCAGGTGGAGTTCCGGCGTCCGCAGGGCACCGATTCCCCAGAGGACGAGTTCGCGTCGGACGACTTCGCAACGGATGCGGACGACGCTGCAAGGGATGCGGACGACACCGCGAGGGATGCGGACGACGCTGCACGGGATGCGGACGACACCGCAAGGGATGAGGAGGCGTGATGGACATCGACGTCAATGCGCTCAAGGCGCTGGTGCGCGACAAGGAACTGTCCTGGGACCTCGTCGTCGACTCGATCGAGCAAGCGCTGCTCATGGCCTATCAGCG
>JALRFZ010000432.1 GCA_023253615.1 Verrucomicrobiales bacterium
GGAAACCGATCCAGGAGGAATCGTTGTTGTCTTCGTGGACATCGGCCACGTAGGTGGCGTTCATCCCTTTGCGCCCGAGATAAAGGTGGACACGGAACTTGTATTCGTCCTCGAGCACCATTTTCCAGATGATTTCCTTGCCGTCGAAGGAGGGTGGCTCCTCGAGGCGCAGGAATTTCCGGGGACGGTGGCGGAAACGCGGATCCGGGTTCTCGGGGACTTCCTTCCAGGCATGATAGAAGAAAGTGATGGGATTCTGGATGTATTGCCCTTCGGCGTTCTTCAGGAAGATCTCGACGCGTGCTTCGGGGCCGTAAAAGACGGCGTCGTACTCGGGCTCCGAGAGCCGGTGGATCTCGGTCCAGTCCTTGTTGGGCTTGAAGGCGTAGAAAGGTTCGCCGGAGATTTCAGGCCGGGGAGTGGCGAGCTTCACGTTGATGTTGGCGAGGGCGGCGACATCATCCTGGCGCTTCTGTGGCATCAGCGAGGTCACCTCGGTCTCCTCCTCGTTCCCCCGGAGGAGGGAGACGAGCGAAGGCATCTGGCGGCCGAGGGTCTTGTTCGCGATTTTCTTCGTCATCACGTCGAGGAACTCGGTGCTCTTCTCGGCGGGCTGGATGTAGGTGCGGATTTTCCGGCGACCCAGTTTCTGGCCGATTTCGGCGGCGATGTCCTCGTCGACGAAGTCTTCGAAATCGGAAAAGATGTAGAGCGAATCGATCTTCTCCTCCATGAGGAAATCGGTCGCGACGATGAGGCTGCTCCCGTCCCATCCCCGTCCGGTGGTGATGAACTGGTTCGGGCGGGTCTTGAAGGTCTCGATGAGGCGGTCGACGTAGCGCTGGGGCGCCTTCCGGGGGAGATCGTGCCAGAGGAACCAATAGGGGGTGTGGGTTTTGTAAACCGGATCGTAGGGGACGACTTCCTCGGGGATGATGAGACGCGCCTCGCCTTCGCGGTTGTCCTGGGAGAGAAGCATGTTGCGGACGTAAACGATGGGCGAGTCCTTGAAATTCTTGTCGACTTCGCGCACCACGGCGGGCAGGAATTCGGCCATGGATCCGGAGACGTCGAGGATGACGCCGAGGACTTCGCCCTCCATGGGTTGGCCGAACATCATTTTCGACGCGGTGGAGGTGGGCATGCCGAGGCTCATCGAGGGGTTGAACTGCATGCCGGTCTGGACGGCGACATCGGCCACGGGGACATCGACGCTGGAGACGGAGAAGGAAGAGGTCGTGTTGACGGAAATGATATCGGCGACGGAGGAGTTGACCGCCGTCGTGGGTTCGAGGGTCGGTTTGTCCATCTTCACGTTTTCGATCATTTCCTCCTGCTGCTGGGTGGCGGAGGAGGCGACGATCTGCGGGGGGACGCGCGGAGGTGTCTGCGTGACGACTAGGGTCAGGGCGACAAAGATGGCGACGTGCACGAGGACGGTGATGGTCAGCGAATTGAATTTGTCACGGCGGATCGTCGATTCGCGGCGGAGGCGGGCGGCTTCTTCGGCTTCCCGCAGGGCCTCGGTCTCTTGGTTGGAGAAAGCCACTTTCGGCAGGGAGATGGGGCTGCTGGTGGCTCCATCCCCTGTTTTCTTCAGGAGCGGAGCAGCCGCCTGACCGTGGGAGGAGCGGACGAGGGCGTCGGGTGCCTCGTCGTCGAGATCCTCGGCGGTGAGAGCGACCGGAGCCTGGGGCGCGAGGGCGGAAAGCTCCTTCTGATAGGCGAGGGAAGGCGCGTGCCCGGGATCGATCTCCAGGGCGGTGGCGACGAGGGCACCGGCTTGTTCGATGGCTCCGACGGCGGCATAGGTCTTCGCCGCGGCGAGCCACGGTGCGGCCTCGTGGGGGATGGCTTCGCCTTGGTTGACGACGTCGACGGCCGCTTCATGACGCCCTTCGGCGACGAGGGCTTGGACGAGGGCGAGGCGCAGTTCCCAGTTGCCGGGATCGGCGGAAAGCGATTGGGTGAGTTCCGGGATGCTCATGAAGTTCGTGTCTGAAAAGTCGGGATCGGGATTATTTCCGTTTTTCTTGGCATTGGCCAGCCCAAATTGTGACATGAATTCCGTGAAACGACGCGCAAACGCGCCTTGGAGAGTTTTCCGGGGGAGGGACGATTTCCCCGGGGCGAGGTCCCCTCGCTCCTCAGACCGCTGTGGAGAGGGAAGCCGAAGGGGGGAATTGAACCCCCGACCCACGCATTACGAATGCGTTGCTCTACCCCTGAGCTACTCCGGCGCGATACCCGTTCCGTAGGAAGGGCAGGAAACGTAATCGAGAGTGATCCGCTGTCAATGGCGGCGATGGGCTGGCGGAAAACGGTCTTTGCATTTGGGTTTTACGAGGAATCGGGGAAAATGTCGTCACGTGCGGGCTGCTGGCGACAAAAACTCCCGAAAGACGAGACATGACCTCCACGGACAGGGAGCAATTCATCGAGCAAGTCCGCGAACATCACGCGGGACTGCGTGGATTCGTGCGCTCTCTTGGTGTCGATCCTCTCTGGGTGGATGACGTGGCGCAGGAAGCCTTTATCGTCGCCTACAACCGGCTCGATGAATTCGACCGCAGCCGGGATTTCGGGGCGTGGCTGCGTGGGATCGCCCGCAATCTCGTGATCAACGAGCGCCGCAAGGACGCCCGTCGCAAGCGAATCCTCTCGGACAATCTCACGGATGTCCTCCTCGCCTCGTCCTCGGCGAGCGACGATGAGCCGGAGGAAATGGGGGACGACGCCCTCGCCCGGTTGAATGCGCTGAAGGAATGTGTCCGGGCGTTGCCCGAAAAGAGCCTGCGGCTGCTCAAGAGCCGGTATGAGGAGGAGCGTTCCGCCCAGGACATCGCGGAGGCATTCGCCATGAATCCCCCGGCGGTGCGAAAGGCCCTCGAGCGTCTCCGCACCGCGCTCCGAGAATGCATGGAGGAGCGGATCGCTCTTTCCCCCGCCCATTGACGACCTGAATGAAACCGCCATCACATGACGACGAGTTGCTGCGCCGCCTCCTCCACGGAGAGGTGGACGAGGCTCTCTTTGCCGAGCTTGGCGGTCGCCTCGCTTTGGATCCCGGGCTCGCCGCCACTTGTGCCCGGGAGCTGGAGTTCTCCGAGTGGATCCGTCAGGCGCTCGCGGGGGATCCGGTGGAGGCGTCGCGTGCCCTGGCCGGGGCGATGGAGAGCTCCCGTCTCACGATGGAGGAGATGATTGACCGCGCCCGCGAGGGATGCGCTTCCGTCTACGAGTGCGACCAGGTGGTGAAGCATCTCCGGGACTCCCCCACCGACCTCCGCGACCTGAGGAGGGCGCTCGCCGAGGAGGAAATGCTCCGGGCGGCCGTCTCGGTTTCAAAGAGCGAGCAGGCGTTCATCGAGTCCCTCGAGACCCGGATGTGGGCCGAGACGAAGCAGGATCATTTCGTGGAGGATTTCGCGAAGCGGTTCGAACGTGAGCTGGCGGTCGTGGAGGAAGAACCGGTAAACGGAAAGGTGGTCGATTTCCCGGGTAGCTGGACCGGAACGTTGCTGAGGCTATCCGCCGCCGCCGCCGCCGCGGTGGCGATCGGGGCTTTTGTCGCGGCGAAGGTGGTGGCCGGCCGGGTCTCGCCGGGTCCTGCCATGGCTTCCGTGGTGAAAGCCACGCCCGACGCGATCTGGATGAAGGGCGCCTCTCCCCGCGGGGACGGCACCTTGCGGCCGGGTTTGTATGAACTGAAGAGCGGGATCGTCTCGATGCGGATGCCGGGTGGCGGCGAGCTGACGGTGGAGGGACCGGCGCGTTTCGAGGTCGGTGAGGATTCCTCCGCCGAGGTCCATGCCGGCATCGCGCTGGCACGCGCATCGAAGGAGGCGGACGGGATCTCGCTGCGCTCGCGGGGGCTGCACATTTCCGAGCCGGCGCGTCTGATCGGGATCGATGCGAGGGCCGAGGGGGCGACGGAAGCGATCGTTTTCAATGGAGACGGAGGAATCTGTCTCGACGGCAGCGGGAAGTGCCGGGAACTTTCCCAGTTCGAAGCGGTGAAGGCCGATCATCGGCGCGACCGGCTTGTGGACGTTCCCTACAACCCCCGGGCCTTCTCCAAGGCGTGGGCCATGGTGGCCGGGGTGGAAAACAACCTGGGTCCGGTGCGGATCGAGCTGCCGGGTTCCGTCATCTCTGCGGCCGGCGGCGTGGAGGGGGAGGTCCAGGTGTTCGTCGAGAACGAATCTTTTCTCCCACAGGGTGGGTTGGAGGTCGATCAGGTCGCGGTGGGTGCCTTTGCCATGGCGGATTCGAATCCAGGCGAGGCGCTCGAAGCGAGCGGGGAGCTTCGGAGCTATTTGTTGCAACTGACTCCTTCGGAAGGGCCGGAGGCTGACGAAGAGGTGGAGACTTCCCTGACGTTCGATCATCCCGTGGTGGGGGTGATTTTCTCCTCCGACCGGCTGGAGAACTCGGATGCCGCGGTGGGCTCGGCCTTTCCGGAGGCGGGCGGGCGTCGCGGGCTCGATTCCGGCGAGGGGGAAATCCTCCTGAGCGAGGATCGTCGCACGCTCAATCTCCGGTTCCACGGTGGCGGCGGTCACGCCGAGCAAGTCAGGGTGCTGGTGGCGCTGAATTGAAGCGAGGGATCCGCCGCGATCGGGGGCGATCCGTCAAGATCGCACGGAGGCGGCGAGGAGGATTTCGATGGCCTCGGCGGCTGCCGCGAAACCGAAGGTGCCTGTCACCGGCGTGGCCGAGCCGAATCCGGTCTCGCAATTGAGGCGCAGGTGAGCGCCTGGCTCGGGATCCTCCCGCACCGTGCCATCGGCCCACGGGTAACGCGCGTTTTCGATGCTGAAGACGGCGCGGACGCCGAAGGGCGCCCGGTGCGATTCGTCGGCGTAGCCGTGGTGTTGGCGCAATTCCTTCCGGACGAGGCGGAGGAGGCGGTCGTTCGTGGCAAAGGCGAGATCGTCGGCACGCACCGCCGCGGGATTCCGTTTTCCGCCCGCTCCGCCGGAGACGACGAGCGGTAGCCCGAGGTCGCGGCAGGTGGCGACGAGCAGCGCCTTCAGCCGGACATCGTCGATCCCGTCGACGACCGCATCGTAGCCCGTCTGCAACAAGGAAAGGGCGTTGCCCTCCGTGAAAAAGGAAGTGATTTCGACGACCTCGATCCCGGGATGGATCTGTCGCAAACGCTCCGCAATGACCGCGATTTTCGGCTGGCCGTAGGTGCCGGAGAGCGCGGGGAGCTGGCGATTCGTGTTGGTCACACAGATCTCGTCGGGGTCGATCAAGGTGAGGCGGCCCACGCCGCTGCGGGCGAGGGCTTCGGCTGTCCACGATCCGACACCGCCCGTGCCGATCACCGCGACGTGGGCACGGTGGAGACGTTCGAGCGCCCCGGCTCCGTAGAGCCTGGCCAGACCCGAGAATCGATCGAGATAGTCCGTCGAGAGTTCTTCGTGCAAGCGGGCACCTTGCTTTGGAGCCGCGGCCATTGCAAGTTGGCGGGATGAGAAATTACCTCCGATGAAGTGGCAGATCCTCGCCATTGGCAAACCCTCCCTCGCCTACGCCAAAGCCGGAGTGGAGGAGTACCGCAAACGGCTCGGTCGTTATGCGACGGTCGATCTGATGCACGATTGGAAGGATGGCGGGTCGGAGAAAAACAGCGAGGTCCTCCTCGGCGCCAGCGAAGGTGCCATCCGCATCGCGCTGGATGAAAGAGGGGAGTCATGGACGACCGCGACCTTGGTCGAGCGGGTCCGCGAATGGCAGATGGGCGGGGTGAAGCGGGTCGCCTGGCTCCTCGGCGGGGCGGATGGCCACACGCCGGCCCTGCGCGAGAAGGCCGATCATGTCGTGGCTATGAGCGGCTTCACCCTCCAGCACGAACTCGCGCTCGTCGTGCTGCTCGAGCAGATCTACCGGGTTCACACGGTGCTCAAGGGCGAGCCCTACCATCGCTGAGGAGGCGGGGATCGCCCGCGCACCGGCCGGCGATCTCCCGACCCGTCACCTCCGATTGTTGAACTCGGGGATTGGCTCGCGATCGGGAATGTGGTAGGTTCCCGGCTGTTATGATCGGACCAGACGATTTCGGAGACCGCCGGTCGGCGAACCACACGCCCACCATCGCCCTCAGCATTGCTGCGGTGTTGCTGCTGGTCGTCGGGGCGATGAGCTACCGTGAATCGGTGCGCTCCAGATTGGAGAAAGAGTATGCCGAAAAAGAGGCCCGACTCATACAGCGACAGGGGCTCGCACCACTGCCCGCCGCGTCGGCCGCCGCGACAGCGCAGGGGGTTGCCACCGGTACCGTCCTCTACGATGCCCAGGGCAACCCGGTCTACCTCACGGGATTGCCCCCCGGTGCCGCGCAGGCTCCCGTCGCGCCGGTGGCGCCCGTTCCTGACGCCGTGACAAGTGCCGCCCTGCAGCAAGCCGAAACGACCCTCCCGACGCCGGAGGATCCCGACATCGCCCGATTCCAGCAATCTCTCGATCAGGCGCGCCAGCAGGGGCAGCTCACCGACCAACGTTTCAACCAGATCGCCGGAGGTGCCGCCCCTGCCGCCGCCTCCGTTCCCGGAAC
>JALRFZ010000487.1 GCA_023253615.1 Verrucomicrobiales bacterium
ATTCCCGCTCACGCCGAACCGCAAGATCGACCGCAAGCGTCTCCCGCTGCCGTCCTTCGGAGCGACCAAGGAAGGGGAAAAAGTCGCCCCGCGCAACGCGGTCGAGGCGAAGATCCTCGGGATCTTCCACCAACATTTCGAGTCCGATTCGGTCGGTGTCACTGACAACTTCTTCGAAATGGGCGGCGACTCGCTCCTTGCCCTGCGCATCATCGTGGCGCTCTCCGAGGAGTTCGGAAAACAGATCCCGGTTGATGCCTTCCTCACGCATCCCAGCATTGAACAGCTCGCCGCCTACCTTGGCAGCGAACCGGTCGTGGAGAAATCGGATGAGACGACGGCCAAAGTGCCAGTGCCCGCCGGCATCAGCGCCGAGGACCTCGATCACATCAGCATCGAGATGGCCGCCGAGACGATGCCGGCGCTCGACGCCGTCGCGCTCACCTACATCCCCGAAGTCCTCGCGAACCTCTCCGGCTTCAGCCGCGACGAGATCTCCGAGCGCCTCTTCGCCGGGAAACCACGCCTCACCAATGTCTACGAACTCGAGCAGGGCCGCATCGGCGTCGTCATGCTGCCGTGCTACGAAGCCGACTTCTACAAGAACCAGGCCGCGGTGAAGGCCCCGCTCCTCGCCGCCCTGAAGATGGCCGGAGAAGCCGGAGCCACCGCCGTCTCTCTCACCGGCGTGATTCCCTCGGCGACGGACCACGCCCGCGAAATCGTGAAGTGGATGGAAGGCGGGAAAGACCTGCCCGAGATCACCACCGGCGACGCGACCCGCTCCGCCACGATCGTGAAATCGGTCGAGGGCATCCTCGCCGCGGCCGGACGCCAACTCGAGAACGAAACCGTCTCCGTCGTCGGCCTCGGTTCGATCGGATTCGGCACCCTGCGTCTCATGCTCGATGTCCTCGAGCATCCGAAGCACCTCATCCTCTGCGATCCCTACCAGACCGACGACCAGATGAGCCGTCTCCGCGACCGCGTCCGCGACGCCGGATACTTCGGCCAGATCGACATCGTCAAGAACGGTGGCGCCCTGCCGCCCGAGGTCTACGAGGCCTCGCTCGTCGTCGCCTCGTCGAATCTCCCCGGTGTCCTCCGCATTCCCGCGCTGAAGCCGGGAACGCTCGTCGTCGATTACAGCTTCCCGCCCGTCTTCAAGCTCGATGAGGCCGTGAAACGTTTCGTCACCCAGGGAGACATTCTTTTCACCACCGGTGGGGAATTGAGCCTGCCCGGAGTCGTCGGCGAGACGATCTACCTACCCAAGGACCTCGAGGGACTCGATGAAGGGGTGCAGACCGCCTTCCTCAACTTCCTTGGCAGCCGCGACCGCCACGAGATCACCGGCTGCGTCCTCGCCAGCCTCGTCACCGGCAAGGCCGAAGGCGTCGTCGCCACGGTCGGACCGCTCGAGAACGGCGATGCCCGCGCCCACTACGACTACCTCACCGAATTCGGTGCCGTCCCCGCGAAGCTCCAGATGAGCGGTTTCTTCCTCCCCGAAGAATCCATCAACGCCTTCCGCGACGGCAAGAAGAATCCGAGCAAAGCCTGATCCGGCACCCGATCCGGGAGGGTCTGGTCGTTGACCTGACCCTCCTGAGTCGATGTTCGTTGGGATCCCTTTGCCAACAGCAGAGCATTCGCGGCCATTCGCGTTCCATTCCTTCTCATTCGCGTTAAAATACTTCCTTCATCCGCGCCCATCCGCGGGGGCGCAGCGCATCTGCGGACATCTGCGCGAAAATGGATTCAAAACACGTATGGACGTGTCCGCCCGGAGCGTTCCGCCTCCACGTGTGTCGCTGCCAAAGGCATCGAATTCGGCATCGATGTTCTTTCACCCCGCAACACCCGCGTCTGGATCGCCTCACCCGAGGGCGGGGTTGCCTTCTTCAACCCGGACGGAGAAATGGATCACTCATCCTTGCGCCCCGGGTTTCCAACCAGGCTGGTGGTTTAGGGAGGGAAGGGGAGTCGCTTCCCGAGAGGGTCTGTGTCCGGCCTCAGTGAGGCCGGCAGTCCGCCATTCAGAGGCAGGCCGCTGCCTGGAAACGGAAGCGCTGACTTCCTGGGTGGGTTTTTGCTTTCAATTCTCCTGAAACCGTCCGGCAGCCACCGGTAGTCGTGGTCTCCAGACCGCCACCGGCTTGTTGCGTTCTCCCATCCGGACTTCACCGCCAGATTCACCGAAAGCCACCGAGAGGGAAGGAAGAGATTTCGACTCGACGGGGCAACTCGTTCACCTCTTTGAAATTTCACCACCTAACCCGACGCCTCGAATACCGCGAGAAGACATCATCTCTTCACGAGGTGGGGGATGCGCCATCACCAAGGCAAAACGTTAAATAGAATTGTAGAAATTGGAATTATCGCAATCAGTCACTTTAGGGATTGGCCCCGGAAGTCAGAGTGTCTTGAATTTCGAGGCTCTTTGACTAAGATTCCTGCTTCCTCTCCCGTTTTGAGGTCGTCTTTGCCGCTGTTTTTCCTTCATGAGATCCTTCGCCGCCATTCTTCTCGCCGGTCTGCTCGTTGTCTTCGCGGCCGGTGAGGCGACGGCCTACCCGCTGACGCTCGAGCAGCGTGAACGGCTCAAGCAATACCTGCCGCGCACCTTTCCCAAGCTGGAAGGGCGGATGCCGGTGCATGTCGTGGCGCTCGGGGATGACGTGATGGGCGGCTACACCCCGCTTCCCGCGGCCTGGGAGAACAACAATCCGCTTTATTCCTATCCCGGGGTTTTCCTCGCCGAACTGGCGCGCGAGTTTTTCTACCCCGGCAGCGTCCGCCTCCTGAATCCGCCCGAGGGCGGCACCGCGAAGCGCACCGAATACCTCGGCGACGAGATCACCTTCGAGAATCTGACCGTGATCGACGGCACCGCTCTAGACGGCCTGCGCCGGGCGCACACGGATGCCTACCTCCACGAGCCGGATCTGGTGCTGGTGCAGTTCGGGATCTACGACGCCTTCGGATTCCTCTCGATCGACACCTACAAACGCGCCCTGCAGGAGATCGTCGACTCGGCAAAGAACTACCGGAGCGATCTGATCCTCTTCGGTCCGCCGATGGTGAACTACGGCGGCGGCGCGATGGAGTGGGGGATCGAACGTCCCTACGCCTCGGCGGCGAAGGAAGTGGCGATGGCCAACGGGGTGCTCTTCATCGACCTCGGTCGGCATCTCTCGCGTTTCGGAGGCGGCGTTCTGCCTGACACCCATCCGGCGGCGGCGATGGAGATCATCGGAGACAAGCTGGAGAGGCTCTTTTATTACGGTCCCGAATTGACGGTGCGCGAGCGGGTGCATCCTTCGTTGAAGGTGCATGAGTTCCTCGGAGAATCGGCCTTCGCCGATCTGAAGAACGGTCCACCGCTCTCGCATTTCACCTACACGGGAGCCGCCACCTACGGGGCCGATGGATCGATCGGAGTCTCGGTGGTGGTCCGCAACCAGACCGCGGCGACGAAGGAAGGAACGATGGGCGGCCTCGCCATCGGCGGTGCGATGCTCCCGGGCGAGGCGGGGCAGCGCTTCACGGTGCAGGCGGCTTCGGCGACACAGCTCGAGTTCCGTTTCACCCGGCCGAACGTGGGGAAAAGCCGCGATGGTTCGCCCCTTTTCTTCCCGCTGGAGCCGGCTGACGAATTCGGTCGTTTCGCCTTTTTCCTCGAGGACACCATCGGGTCGGAGGTGGTGGACCTGCCCCTGAGGATCGGTCCTGTCACGGCGATGTGGACCTCGCGTCAATTCGTGAACGTCGGCAAACAGATGCGGGTCGAGTGGGATCTCGTGAACGGCACCGACAAGGCCGTCTCGGGCACCTTCCAGGTGGGCATGGCGGACCGGGTGGGACAACCGACACCGTTCTCGGTCTCGCCCCTGGGCAACAAGACGGTCTTTTCCCTTTTCGACTTCATCGCTCCGGAAGGTGTCTCGCTCTTCCAGCAGGATCTCTGGATCCAGCTCGAAGTCGAGGGCAAGGTGGTGCGTTTCTCCCGCGAGATGGAGGCTTCCCGCGATCTCGTGCTCGGCGAGGAGATGCCGCTGCGCGCGTGGAAGGATTACGCGAATCTCACTCCGGCGGTGGAGTCGGTCGCGCAACGCCGTCCCTCGGGGGCGGCGTCGGTGCGCTTTGATGCCGACGACAAGGCCTTCTACGTCGTCGCCAAGCTCGACGGGATCGAGCTCCCCGATCTCGGCGACCAGGCCGCGCTGCAGGCGAAGCTCTTCCTGGATGCACGGCCCGGCAGCGAGGTGCGGAATTTCGGTGTCGTCGAGCCCCTGTTCGTCTACACGCGGGCGACGGACGGTCCGGGCTACACGCCTTCGGTGGATCTGGGCAGCTTCGGCAACGGTTACAACATGATCCTCAGTCCGAAGGGGATCGTGTCCGCCCTGCGCACGGACGCGGAAGGGGGGCGCAATCTCGAGATCCGGATCCCGCGGAGCTATTTCCACCGGAACGAGTGGGCGCTGGACTCGCCCGAGGCGATGCTGGGCGTCCGGCTTGAACTGGCCGTGGCCGATCCGACCCCCGGGGCGGCGGTGCCCTTTCCGGCGGTGAACCGCTACGAGACGAACAGCCCCACCTTCGCCTACGAGGATCGCATGATCCGTGGTTTCCACGAGAACGATGCCCGTTCGCTCGTGACGCTGCGTCTCTCGCGCCAGCCCGTGCAGAGCTGGTCGGTGCGGGTTTATTGATCGCTACCGGTGTCGCCCCCGCGGGGGTTCGCCGGGTCGCCGCCTGTTGCTCCGCTTCCGCCACCTCGTGGGCGCCGCTTTTTGACGGGCCCCGGGTTCATCCCCGCGGCTTCGATCTCGCGATGGGTGAGGATGTGGTATTCGCCGACGCCGAGCAGGGGCATGACGAGACTGCCGATGCGGACCCGCTCGAGACGCGTCACCTTGTAGCCGAGCTTGGAAAACATGCGCCGGATCTGCCGGTTGTAGCCTTGGGTGAGGATGACGCGGAGCCGGCGTTTCGCCTCGATCTGGATCGATTCGGCCTTGGCGAGTCCCTCGGGGAACTGGAGCCCTTCGAGGAGGGTGGGTATCGAGGCAGGATCGAAAGTGCGATCGAGCAGCACATCGTATTCCTTCTCCACGTGGAAACGCGGGTGGGCGAGGCGTTCGGTGAGGTCGCCGTCGCTCGTCAGGAGGATGAGCCCGGTGCTGTCGTAATCGAGCCGGCCGATGTAGTGAAGTTTCGCGAAAGTCTTCGGGAGGAGCTGGTAGATCGTGTCGCGCCCCTGGGGATCGTCCCTGGTGCAGAGGAATTTCTTCGGTTTGTTCAGCACCACGGTGAGAGGTGTCTGGCCCTTCACCATCTTCCCGTCGAACTTCACGCGATCGCCGGGGAGGATGCGGGTGGCGAGATCGACCGTGATCTTGCCGTTCACCTCGACACGCCCTTCCTGGATGAGGGCATCGCACGCGCGTCGGGATCCCACGCCACAGGAGGCGAGGAAACGATTCAGGCGAACGCCTTTGTCCGCCTCGTCATTCATCCAAAGAAAAAGGCCCGGCTCGGGGAGCAGGGCCTGAAAGAGGGTTGATCGATCGGGATCAGGCTTCGGGGGTCGTCTTGGGCAGACCCATCGGGGACCGACCTTCGGGCCAAGTACCACGCTTTTGCATCAGTTTGACCCGCTCGAAACGCTTCAGAACGCTGCGCTTCGTTCCGACGTTGCTGGACTTCTTGAGGCTGGAGTGCTGGGACATGGCAAAAGGACGGTAAAGTTCGGTGGAGCGCGGACTTTAGGGCAAGTT
>JALRFZ010000555.1 GCA_023253615.1 Verrucomicrobiales bacterium
GAGGAATTCCGAGAAGAAGGGACTGTCTCCACACAGGAGCTCCTCCCAATGATCGATGGTGATGTTTTCCAGACGATAGGATTCCGTATCCTCCAAGGTCATGCCGGCATCCTCCAGCATCCAGGGCAAGGCGGGTTCATCCGGATTCCGGTGGATGATAAGGCGATCCACGCTCTGCCACACCGCCTCTCTGACCGACTCGCTTTCTTCGCCCACTTGAATTTCGCAAACCACGAGGTCGAACGATCGGCGCAACAACTCGGCAATGATTGCCTCATGGATCCCGATATGTCCGCCCTCGGGAATGGGCGCGTCGCCGGTCAGCGCCTCGAACACTTCGTAGAGGGCATGGACGAACTCCCCGCGATCGAGACGCTGCAGGATTCGTTCTTCGACGAGATCCGCGATCGGCTCGGCTTGGCTCAGATAGAGAAGCTCGTCGATCGGCAGGATGAGGGCGGAAAGGTCGGCCACGGAATACCGTTTGCCGGCTTTGCTGGGGGCGTGAGGGCTGTTCCACATGGGAGGGTATGTATGAATTCTTTTTTCCGGGACGAAAGATTCAGGGGTTGTCTGGCGGGCGTCGTCCGACGAGTCCGACCCGTCAGACCTGTCTGACGCCTTTGCAATCCGGGTAGCCACTGCACCCCCAGAATGCCTCGCCGGCCTGTTTCCCCTGCTTGGCGATACGCTGCCGCATGGGCTTGCCGCAGTCGGGGCAGGCCGGGGTCTCGGCGCCATCACGCGTCCTTTTCCGGGTCGCGTAGAGATTCTCGGTGAAGCCACCCTTTTCGGTGAACTCGCGGGCCTGGCCGCGCAGTTGCTGGCGCAAGAGGTAAGCCGCCTGATGCACCGCACAGAGCATCGCGTTCGCGGCCAGTTCGGGGGCGGCTTTGCCGACAAACTCCGCGAGGCCGGCCAATCCGTTCAAGCGCACCGCGCCGGACTTTGCCGCCGGGAGATCCTCGATGAAATCCTGCTGGAGACGATCGCGCATGGCCCGGCATTCGCGGGAATCCTTGTGCCAGACGCGCAGGCCATTCTGCCGGAGGAAACTCTCGTAGTCCTGCAGCAGCTCGTCGTTGAGGCTGGCCCGCGCCACATTCGTCAGCTTCATTTCGGACTTCCGCGAAGTGGCCGCCGCCCCGCTGCCCTCGCTGATATTTCGGACCCCGCTGCGCGCCGCCTGCACCATTTGGTCGTGCGTGCGAACCGATTTCGGAATGAAACGCCGACAAAAGACGACCGTGGCATCGTAGACCGCCTCAGCCACCTTGTAGCTCCGCAGATGCCGGTAGCCGCCGTGGGGGAGGAGAGGGTCGTTGTCGGGAGTCATGTTCAAATGGTTACATTTCAGAGGGCGGCTGTCCAGAAAAAAGTCAGACAGGTCAGACCTGTCTGACAGGTCCGACAATGCGATTGCCTTAGACGAGTCCATCTGACACGATCCCCTACCCCATGAAACCCCTCGCCCTCCTCTTCCTGGCGCTCGCGGCCTCCACGGCCCTCGCCGCCGAAATCCACCACGCCCAGGGCGAGATGGCGGGCGAGCCGACGGCGAACTCGGTGCTCCTGCAATCGCGGCTCACCGCGATCACCGGTCCGGAGCTCGATGCGGACGGCGATGTGCCGGGCGCGGCGGGTGTAGCGTGTTTTGAGTGGAGCGAGTCGCCCAACTTCGTCCGGGCCGAACGCACCGGATGGATCCGGGCAACCCCGGAGACCGACTTCATCGTCCGGGCGAAGCTCGGGAATCTGAAACCGGGCACGCTTTATCACTACCGCCTCGTCTTCGGACCGGACGAAACCTCGGCGGAGCCGGGGCAGGTATGCCGCTTCAAAACCCTTCCCGATCCGGCCTCGGACGCGCCGCTCTCCTTCCTCATGGGCAGTTGCCAGAACTACGCCTTTTTCATGAACGGCGCGGACGGCAAGGGTCCCAGGGCTTCCGAGATCGACCGCCGCCTCGGCTACCCGTCCTACGCTGCGATGCTCGCGCTGAAACCCGACTTTTTCATCGGCACGGGCGACATCGTCTATTACGACCATCCCGCGAAGACCGCGGCCAAGACCCTGCCCGAACTGCGCAAGAAGTGGCACGAGCAGTTCCGCTTTCCCCGCATGGTCGACTTCTTCGCGGTGACGCCGGCCTATTGGTTGAAGGACGATCACGATTTCCGCTACAACGACGCCGATCTTGACGGGGAGAAGCTGCCGGCCTCGGGGACCGGCATCGAACTCTTCCGCGAACAGATGCCGATCCATCCTGCGGGCGACACGACCTCGCCGACTTACCGCACCCATCGCGTCCACAAGGATCTGCAGCTCTGGTTCGTCGAGGGCCGCGACTACCGCTCGCCCAACACGATGCCCGACGGCCCTGACAAAACGATCTGGGGCGCGGAGCAGCGCGACTGGCTGCAACGCACCCTGAAGGAGAGCGACGCCACTTGGAAAGTCATCATCACCCCGACGCCCATGGTCGGACCCGACCGCGACAGCAAGAAGGACAACCACACCAACACCCGCGGCTTCCGCGAGGAGGCCGACCGCTTCTTCGCATGGCTCGCGGAGAACGGCGTCAAAAACGTGATGAGTTTCTGCGGCGATCGTCATTGGCAATATCACAGCGTGCATCCGACGGGCTTCGAGGAATTCTCCTGCGGCGCACTGAATGACGAGAACGCGATCCGCGGCGAGAGACCCGGCGGCAAGAACACGACCGATCCCGAAGGGCTCATCGACCAGCGTTTTCTTTATCCCGAACCGACCGGAGGGTTCCTGCAGGTCACGGTCGAGGGGAAGACGGGTACTCTTCGACTCGCGTTTGTGGATGATGAGGGGAAGGTGCTTTATAAATCATCCAAAATCCGCCCCTGAGTCGCCGCAAAGCCGCCCCCCGGCACGCTTGCTTCGGGTGACCGAATCCGCATAAGATCCGACCGTGCCGCCCAAGAACGACTCCCGGCGAAGACGACCCTTTTTCCTGAACCCCCTGCTCCGATGAAATCCCCACATCGCCTCCTCCTTCCGGTTCTGTCCCTGCTCGCTCCGCTCACCGCCCTCGCCGGCGACGCCTGGGAATCACGCAGCCTCATCCCCAACTTCCACGCCGAAGGCGGTGCCGTCGGGGACCTCAACGGAGATGGCAAAGCAGATCTCGCCTACGGCCCCTTCTGGTTCGCGGGGCCGGATTTCAAGGAAGCAAAACGGTTCACGACCGGCGAACCCTTCGTCGCGGAAAAGGGCTACTCGGACAATTTCTTTGCCTTCATCCACGACGTGAACGGAGACGGCAAGAACGACATCCTCGTCTACGGCTTTCCCGGAAAGGAAGCGCGGCTTTACCTGAATCCCGGTGATCCGGCCTCCTCGACAAACTGGAAGATGTTTCCCGTCGCCGATCAGGTCGCGAACGAGTCGCCCCATTTCATCGACCTGATCCCGGGCGGTCTCCCCGAGATCGTGGGAGCGCGCGAGCAGGCCTACGGCTATTACGAAGCCGGTGCCGATCCCACCCAACCCTGGACCTGGCACGCCATTTCCGAAACGGGCGAAGCGGCGACGCCCTTCGGCCACGGACTCGGCGTCGGGGATCTCAACGGCGACGGACGCGCCGATGTCATCGAAAAGGCCTTCTGGTACGAACAACCCGCCGAGCCCGCGAAGGGACCCTGGCAAAAACACAAGTGGGCGCACCTTCCCTACGGCGGCGGCGGCGCGCAGATCCTCGTGCACGACGTCGATGGCGACGGCGACATGGATTTGATCAGCTCATACAACGCCCACGGCTACGGCCTCGGCTGGTTCGAGCAATACGAGCCGGGCAAGTTCGAGAAGCACGATCTCATGGGCGAGAGTTCGACGCAGAATCCCTTCGGTCTCGCTTTCTCGCAGATGCATGCGCTGGCCCTCGCCGACATGGACGGCGACGGACGCATGGACTTCGTCACCGGGAAACGCCACCTCGCGCACCAGGGCAAGGATCCCGGCGGCCTCCAGGAGCCGGTGCTCTACTGGTTCCGCAACACGCTCGATGCGGAGAAGAAGATCGAGTTCATCCCGCATGTCATCCACCACGACTCAGGCGTCGGAGTCGAGGTGAAGGTCGCCGACCTCAACGGAGACTCGCGTCCCGATGTGGTGAGCAGCAGCAAGAAGGGCCTGACGATCCATGTGCAGAAGGACGCGACCGCCCTTTCCTCGGCCGCGCGGGAACGATGGATGACTCCCGGTGGAAAACCGCAGGAGGGCTACGGCAGCGGCCTTTCGCCGAAGGACGCTCTCGCCCGCATGGAGGCACCGGAGGGCTTCTCGGTCGATCTCCTCGCCGCCGAACCGCAGGTGACCCAGCCCATCGCGATGAACTTCGATGCCCGAGGCCGCCTCTGGGTGATCGAGGGTCACACCTATCCGGTGCGCGAACCGGGCAACTACAACGAGGGCAAGGACCGCATCCTCATCTTCGAGGACGGCGACGGCGACGGCACCTTCGAGACGCGCAAGGTCTTCGCCGAGAAGATCAACCTTGCCAGCGGGATCGCGATCGGCTTCGGCGGCGTCTACGTCGGCGCGGCACCCAACTTCCTCTTTTATCCTGACAAAGACCAAAACGACCTGCCCGACGGCGAACCCGAGATCCTCCTCGACGGATGGGGTTACCAGGACACCCACGAGACCCTCAACGCCTTCACGTGGGGTCCTGATGGCTGGCTCTACGGCTGCCACGGCGTCTTTACCCACTCGAAGGTGGGCAAACCCGGCACTCCCGAGGAGCAGCGCGAGAAAATCAACGCCGGCGTCTGGCGTTTTCATCCGGTGACGAAGGAGTTCGAGGTCTACGCGCACGGTTCGAGCAATCCATGGGGCGTCGATTACGATGCTCGGGGCGATTTCTTCATCACCGCCTGCGTCATTCCCCACTTCTACCACCTCTCGCAGGGGGGGCGCTACCAGCGCCAGGCGGGGCAGCATTTCAACGTGAACACCTTCGACGACATCAAGACGATCGCCGATCATTCGCACTACTCGGGCGACATCCGCTCCCACGCCTTCTGGGGGGCGAACAAGGAGAATCGACCGCCGGTGCAGAACGACACCTCGGCCCTCGGCGGCGGTCACGCCCACTGTGGCCTCGTGCTCTACCAGGCCGACGTCTTCCCGCCCAAGTATCGCGGCGACGCCTTCTTCCACAACCTGCACGGGCACCGCATCGTGCGCGAGTCGATCGAACGCGACGGCTCGGGCAACGTGGTGCGGCATCGTCCCGATTTCCTCCTCGCCAACCATCACGACCACATCGGGGTGGGGATTTTGTTAGGGCCGGACGGGGCGATCTATTTTTCCGACTGGACCGATCCCCAGACCTGCCACCACCGCGACGTCGAGATCTGGGATCGCAGCAACGGACGCCTCTACCGGGTGCGCTACGGCGACATGAAGAGCACGGTGACGAAACTGCCGGAGCTTTCCGACGCCGAACTCGTCGCGACGCTGGCGCATGCGAACGTCTTTCATTCGCGTCACGCCCGCGTCACCCTCCAGGAACGTGCCGCCACCGGGACACTCGACCGGGCCGCCACGGAGGCCGCCTTGGCGAAAGTCGAAGCGGACGCATCGCTCCGCCTCAACGCGCTCTGGACCCGTCACGCCTGCGGACTGATCGATGAGGCGCGTCTGCTCGCGGCGCTCGATGACTCCGACGAGAATCTCCGCGGCTGGGCCGTCACCCTGCTCGGCGAAAAGAAGACCGCCCTTTCCGCCCCTGTCCTCGCGAAGATCGAGACGATGGCCGCCGACGACTATTCGCTCTTCGTGCGCCGCCATCTCGCCTCGCTCCTGCAGCGTCTCCCGCTCGAGCAACGCTGGAAGATCGCCGAGGGTCTCATCGCCCACGCCCGCAGCACGAACGACCGCAACATCCCGCTCCTCTGCTGGTATGGCATCGAGCCGCTCGTCGAGGCCGATCCGGCCCGGGCTCTCGGCCTTGTCGGTCGCACGCCCTGGCCGATCTTGAAGGATTTCCTGACCCGCCGCGCCGCGGTCTTCCCCCAGGGACGCGAGGCCATCCTGTCCTCCCTGACCCAGGCCAAACAACCCGACGATTTCGCGAACCGCGCCGGCCAGTTTCTCATCGCCCTCGCCAGCCTGCCTCCGGTGGAGAAGCCGGCGGGATGGGAGGCGGCCAAGGCTCATGGGAAAACCCTGACCAAAGACAAACCCGCTGTCGCCGAAACCCTGGACCGTCTCGGGGTGCGCTTCGGAGATACCGAATATTTCCCGAAATGGCGCGACCTCGCCCGCGACGCAAAGCAGCCTGCAACCGCACGCATCGAGGCGCTCGCCCTCCTCGATGTCGGCCGCGATCCCGGGCTCGGCGGACTCGCGCGCGAGCTCCTCGCCGTTCCCGCCCTGCAGCCCGGTGCCGTCTCCGCCCTGCGCCGCTTCGCCGGAGCGGAAACCGCGGAGGCGCTCGTGCCGCATCTCGCGAAATTCCCCCTCACCCTCCGCAACGAGGCGATCAACCTCCTCGCCGCGAAGCCGGACTCGGCCCTCGTCCTCCTCAAGGCGGTCGATGCGAAGACCCTGCCCTCCTCGCTCATCTCGCCGGTGCTGCTCGACCAGTTCACCCGATTCAAGAATCCTGACATTGACACCTTGATCTCGAAGAACTGGGTCCGTGGCGGAGCCGGCGTCGACCTCGCCCAGCTCGCCGCCTCCATCGAGTCGTGGAAGAAGAAGCTGGGCCCGACCGTCATGGCCAAGGCCGATGCCTCGCGTGGACGCCAGACCTACACGATGACCTGCGGCACCTGCCACCAGCTCTTCGGCGAGGGGATCGCCCTCGGTCCCGATCTGACCGGATCGAATCGCGCCGATCTCGCCTATGTGCTCGAAAACGTCCTCGCCCCGAGCTCCGTCGTCGGAAAGGATTACCTGCTCCACGTTTTCTCGATGAAGGACGGATCGACCCTCAGCGGGATGATCCGCGGGGAGACCCCGGAGTTCGCCAAACTCGCCTTGCCCGGAGGCGCGACGGTGGACGTGAAGCTCGCCGATGTCGCGAAACGCGAGGAGATCCCGCAATCGCTCATGCCCGCGGGTTTGTTCGACGCGCTGCCGCTCGATCAGGTCGCCGATCTCGTGAAATACCTCGCCAGCCCCGGCCAGGTGCCCTTGCCGAATGAGAAAACTTCCGTCGATCCCAAGAGCGCGGTGCCGCCTCGCGCCGACGGCGTCATCCGTGTCGAGGGAGAGGACCTCGTCGAAAAGGCGACGGTGAAGCTCGGGAATGTCAGGGCCCAGGGCATGGCCGGCTTTGGTGCCGGCTGGTCCGGCAACCGCCAGCTCTGGTGGACCGGCGGGGCGCCCGGCGAAATCCTCACCCTGAAGGTCCCCGGCCTGAAACCCGGCACCTACCAGATCTCGCTTTTCCCCACGACCGCGGCCGATTACGCGATGATCCGCGTCGCCATCAACGGACAGCTCGCAGAGGCCGATCTTTACACTCCCGGCGTCCTCCCCGCGCCGGAGATGCGTTTCGAAAAGGTCAACGTCAGTCCCGGAGAACCGCTCCAGATCGACATCCACCTCACCGGATCGAACCCGGCGGCGAAGCCGAGCTACCTGTTCGGACTCGACCGGATCGAGGCGGTGCCGGCGAAGTGACGCCCTTGGGGATTGACGGGACGATCGGCGGTGATAGTCTGCGAAACATGAAACCACACCTCCTCGCCCTCGTCCTAGCCCTCTTCGCGATCCTGCCCGTCCAGGCCGGTGCCCCGACCCTCAAAGCCGCCGAGGCCGCCGCGATCGCCCAAGGCGACCTCGACAGCCGCGCCATCACCGATGTCTACATCACCGAGATGCGTTTCAAGGACGCGGGCCTTTTCGGTGGGGATCCCGATCACTGGGAAGTGATGTGGTCGAAGGAACTACCCGCCCAGACCGAGGGTCGCAAGGAGATCGGCCTCAAGATCAAAATGGACGGCAGCTACACGCGCTCGGTGCGCTGAGACGGTCCGACCTTCGTTATCATCTCGCGATCGTTTCGATCGTCTCGCGGGCGAGCTTGATGAATCGTCCGTGGAGTTGCTCGCGCTCGAAGGGCTGGAGCTTCCCATCGTTCTTGAAGTAACCTTCGAAGCGCTCGAGATCCGCCGCCTTCACCCGGATGCGGGAGATCTCGCCGGGCGTCAGTCCTCCGGTCGCTTCGCCCCAGGCGAGCAGCTCGCCAACCCAGACCTGGTAGCCGTTGATCACCGGCGTACGGAGGTTGTCGGGGACATCAACGAGGGCGATCGAATAGCGATCGAGCTCGGCGCGGAAATAGGCGATGTTTTCGGCGAGATCATCGGGATAACTTTCATCGCGCACTCGTTTGCCCAACCACTCGCGCGTGCGATCGAGGAGCTGGCGATGGATCGAGAGCAGTTCGCGCCCATACTCCGCGGTGATGCGATCCTCGACGAGAGCGGAAAGAATCGCTGAATAATTTGCCGAAAACATCACCGACATCTCCAGAGGCAATCCTTCGCGGCGCATCTTTCGCTCGTGCAGATAGAGCTGCTCTTGGATGGCGCTGAGTTTGCGCAATTGCTCCTCCCACGAAGGCGAGATCGCCGGGAGCTCGCGGATGAGGTCGTTGAGGGTGTTCTCGTTGGTCCTTGAAACCTCCAGAGGAGAGGCAAGTCCCTCATTCACAAGACCGATCGCCAAAAGAGCACCACACCAAGCCGCGAGTATTGTTTTCATGTCTGAGAATCTTCACAAAGTTGAGACCCAAAAACCATAAGTGCAATTGTTTTTGTATTTAGTTAGAATTAGCTGACTGTTTGGAGTAGAGAACTTTCTTCCGCAGGACGTCTCCGGAACCGGGCGGACCGAAAGGAAGTCCGTCCGATCTTCGTAACCTCCTTTGCCATGAATGTTTCCTCCCTCCCCCGCCCTGCCGTTTCCTTCGCGCTCCTCGGCATGCTTTGCTTTTCCTTATCCGGGTTCGCCAATCCGTTGAAGAAGACCAACGAGAAGCTCGATCAGCGCATCCGCCGCTCCGCCGAGCGTTTCATCGAGATGCAGACCGAGCCCGGGAAACGCATCCCGGCCGATCTCCTTGCCCGGGCCCGCGGCATCATCATTCTTCACAAGTTCAAAGCCGGACTCCTCGTCGGCGGCGAAGCGGGCAACGGCGTCGCCCTCGTGCGCGACAAAAACACCGGAGCCTGGAGCGCGCCGGCCTTCATCTCCTCGGCCGAAGGCAGCTACGGACTCCAGATCGGCGCGCAGGAATCGACCATCGTCCTGCTCCTCATGAACGAGACGGGACTGAAGCCTCTCCTCGGCGGTTCCGTAAACATCGGCGTCGATGTCGCGGCCACGGCGGGTCCTTTCGACGAGGGCGGCAAGATCGACACCACCACGATGCAGCAGCCCATCCTCGTCTATGCGAGCTCAGGCGGACTTTTCGCGGGAGCGGCCTTCAAAGGCGGCGGGATCCTGCCCGAGCAGAAGAGCAACGAAATGTTCTACGCCCGCGGCATGAACGACATCCTCTTCGATCCCGCGGTGCGCCCGAACGCGACGGGGCAGCACCTCATCGACGTGATCGAGACCTACGCGGGACGTCGCACGAACTGAGCGCGAGGGCGAACCCTAACGTTCCGCCAAAAAGCGGCGCGTCCTCTCCGCGACCTCCGCGGGTTTCTCCTCGGGAGCGGAGTGGCCGCAATCCGGGATCACCTCGAGCTTCGATCGGATCAGCCTCCCGGCGAGATCCTCACATTTCCAAATCGGCACGATCGTGTCGTGCTCTCCCGCGAGGATCAGCACGGAATGATCGAGGCTGTCATAGGCCGATCCGGGAAAGGAGGGATCGCGCATTGAATGGAAGAAGCCGTACCAGGCCGAACGGAGTCCCTCGACCAGAAGGTGCGAGCGATAGACCTCGGAGTCGGTTTCGGTGAACGATCCCTCCGCGTGAAAGGCCCGCCCCGCGATGCGATGGTAACGCCGCGGATCGGACAAGAGCAGGAGGGCGAGCCGGTAAAAGACCTCCTTCCCCGGGGCGAAGTGTACGTACCACGGCATGGGATCGAAGGCCGAGGCGGGACTCACGAAAACCAGCTTCCCGACGCGGAAGGCGTGTTGTTTTGCCAGGGTCGAGGCGACGGTGGCACCGTAGGAGTGGCCGAGCACGTCACATTCGCCGATGCCGAAGGTGTCGAGGACCCGCACGATGAGGTCGGCCTGGTGCCCGAGAGCGTAGTGATCGCGGTGGCGCGGGCGCTCCGTCAGGCCGAAGCCGTTCAGGTCGATCGTGATCACTTCGAACCCGTCGTCGAGGAGCGGTGCCAGATGGCGGAAGGAATAATGGGAGGCGGTGAGACCGTGCAGCAGCAGGATGGGACGACCGCTTCCCGTTCGCGTCACGTGGATCCGCTGTCCGTCGATCTCGACGAAACGCTCCGGCTGGATCGCCCGGGTCGCCTCGTGAAAGGGTTTCAGCCGCGGCCCACGCATCGTCGTCACGGTTTCACCACGGGAATGCCGAGCCCTTTGGCCATGATCACCGCGAGCAAAGGCATCACGACGAGGAGGAGCAGCTCGAGCCGGATCGAATGGACGATCCCCTTCGGGATCTCGACGAGCTCCGCCGGGTCGCCCTTCTTCTGTTTGCCCATGAAGACACTCGGGTAGATCGAGATGAGGCCGACCAAGAGGAAGAGCGTCAGTTTCGTGTGGAAGACGGGATTCGAGGTGTAGAACACCGCCGGCTTCGCCCCGGAGAACCATTGCAGCAAGCCCGTGCCGAGCACGACCACGACGGCGACAGCGTAGGCGATGTCGAAGCGCTGGGCTTTCGCGATCATCGCGCGCGGGACGGTACCCTTGAGGAGGAGGTGTTGCCCGAGCACGGCGGCGAAGACGATGAAAATGCCGAGGAAATGCAGGTAACGGATGAGGATGTCGGTGGTCATGACAGGGTCTGGTCGGAGATTCAAGAGGGTTCGATGTGGGATACGTCTCTCACCACTTCATCACCTTGCCCAAAAAGGTTTTCACGGTCGCGGACTGAGGGTGATCGAAGAGGTCGGTGGCGGATCCCGATTCCACGACCTTGCCGCCGCCGAGAAAAACGACGGCATCGGCCGAACCGCGGGCGAATCCCATCTCGTGGGTCGAGAGGATGATGCGCTGGCCACCCTGACAAAGCTCTTCGATGAGGTCGAGGACCTCCGCCTTCATCTCCGGATCGAGGGCCGAGGTGGGTTCGTCGAGGAGGAGGAGGGCGGGTTCGTGGGCCATGGCGCGCGCGAGGGCGATACGCTGTTGCTGGCCACCGGAGAGCTGTGCGGGGTGTTTTTCGAGATGGGCGCTCATACCGAAACGCGCCACGACGTCGCGGGCGCGTTCGCCGGCTTCGCCTCGTTTCCATCCATGCACCTCGACGAGAGGCAGGACGATGTTCTCCAGCGCGGTGAGGTGGGGAAAGAGGTTGAAGGATTGGAAGAGGAATCCATTCCGGCGACGCCACACGCGCAGGGTTTCCTCATCGTGCGGCACCTCCGTGCCGTCGATGCGGATCGAGCCGGCGTCCGGTCGCTCGAGTCCGCCGAGGAGGCGCAGCAGGGTCGACTTGCCTCCACCGGAGGGACCGATGAGGGCGAGCACCTTCACCGGATCGTCGAGCACGAGATCGATCCCATCGACGGCGCGGGTCGCGCCGTAGTGTTTGGTGAGGCCCTGGATCTCAATGCTCATAACGGTAGCGGCGCTCGAGATGACGGCTGAGGAGGGAGATCGGGAAGGTGAGGAGGAAATACCCCAGGATGAGCGGCAGGTAGGCCTCGAAGGTGGCGTAGGTGTTCGTTCCCGTTTCCCGCGCCTGCATCGTGAACTCGTTCACGCTGATCACGAAGAGAAGTGACGAATCCTTGATCAAATTCGCGAATTGTCCTGCCGAGGCAGGCAGGACGCGCCGCACCGCCTGGGGAACGACGACGAAACGGTAGATCTGCCCTTCGGTAAACCCGATCGCGCGTGCCGAGAGCCATTGAGAATGCGGAATGGACTCGAGCCCGCCGCGGAAAATCTCCGAGAAATAAGCGCCGGAGAATCCTGAAAGAAGGACGATCCCTACTCCGATCCGGTCGTCCCACCCGATCGCGTCGGCGACGAGGTAGTAACCGATCAAGATCTGGGTGAGCAGAGGGGTTCCGCGGATGAATTCCACATAGACGCGACAAAGTGTGGCGGGAATCCGATGTCCTGAGACTTGCCCGGCGGTGAGCAATGCCCCGATCGCAATGCTGAGGATCATCGCCGCCAAGGAGATGCCCACGGTAGTCAGCCAGCCGGAAAAGAGGTTGTTCCGATAGGGTGCGATCGCCTCCCAGTGGTAGTCATGCGTCGCGACGACCCAGACCACGAAGACGAAGGTCGTGAGAAGGACGACGGAGACAAAGGTGCTGAGGGCGACTTTCCACACGGCTTTGAGGAATACGGATCAAGTGGGCGTGGCGGTCGTCGGATGGATCGGCTCATCCGGATCGTGATCGACTCGCTCGAGTCGGGCGATGCGGAAGAGCAGCCCGCGTGCCACCGCGATCTCGGCCTCGAGGACGGCGGTGAGGGTTTCCTCCAAGGTCTCGCCATCGACCTCGGCGCTGAGGTCGAGATGCAATTCGCCGGCGAGGATGGCCCCTGAGGACTCGCTGCGGGAGTCGCCCTCCGGCGCGAGACTCATGTCCATCCTGACCGTGCCGAGTGTCTCCCTCAGGCGAGCCTCGAGAGACCCGATGAGGTCCTTGCCATCAAAGGCATCGAGATCATGATCGGCCTTGACCGAGACCACGGCCACGAGCCCGCTCCAGAGCTCTCCTCCGCGGTCGCCATCGCTGTCAGGGGTGTCGTTGCTCATCGTTCAAAACCACCGGCTCACTTCCACGCCGGTCTCGACGAAGCGAGGGAGGAAGGTGCAAAGATTTTCCCAGAAGGAGGAAAAGAATCCCCGGAAACTGGCCGTGGGCGAGGCCACGATGAGCATGCCGCAGAGGAGGAGGACGTTCGCCGCGAAGATGACGGCGAAGGAAAAGAGCCGGCCGTTCTGATCGACGTCGCTCTGCTTCCGGCACACCATCCAGACGGTGAAGCTGAGGTGGAACATCCAGGTGAATCCGATCATGGCATAGAGCCACACGGGATCGGGATGCAGGTGATCGGCGACGACCCAGCGGAAGATGATCCAGCCGATCACGGCGAGGACGCTGTAGAAAGGGAAAAAATACGGTGAGAGCGAAATCAGGAAATTCGTACGGTTGGTGATGATGTAGCCTCCATCCGCCGAGATCCTGGGGGGGAACTCGACGTCACCACGGCACAGCCAGACAAAGATGGCGTGGGTCCACTCATGCCCCGCCACATAGAGATAGAGCATGGCCCGACACCTCGCGAAAATGAAGAGCACCAGCCACAAGGCTCCGCCGAGCCCGAAGAAGGCGAACTCGCGCGTGCGCCAGTAGGCTGCGGCGAGGGTGTCTGCCTGCAGGAGGACGACGAAGGTTTCGAAGAGGATCCAGCAGAGCGGGAGCAGGAAGAGACCGATGACGAACTTCAACCGCAGGAGCGCGGGCGACCACGGATCGGAAAACAGATTCCCCGCGGTCCGGGTGACAAAGGCGGCGAGACCTTGGGGCGGCTGGGGTTTCCGCCCTTTCGATCGGTTGCCGGACTTCGTTCTGCGGGCCAAGGGAACGGACGTGGTGAAAAACGGGACACCGTCGCACGGCTCCCCGTCTTTGACGAAGCCTCGATCGAGGTCAGCGGGAATCAGGCCCGGCTGACGTACTTCTTGTCTTCGCTGCTGACGCGGATGCGGTCGCCGGGATTGATGAAAAGGGGCACCTGGATGCGGAGACCGGTCTGGAGGGTTGCCTCCTTGGTCGCGGCGGTGGCGGTGTCGCCTTTTACACCGGGAGCGGACTCGGTCACCTCGAGCTCGATGCTCGGGGGGAGTTCGATGGTCACGGCCTTGCCGTCGACGAAGAGCACTTCGACCATGATGCCATCGATGAGGAGATCCTTGCTATCCTCGATGAACTCTTCCTGGAAGGTGATGGTGTCGTAGGTGGCCGGATCCATGAAGTGGTAGCCGACCTGATCCTGGTAGCTGAACTCGAGCTTCTGGCGCTCGGACTGGACGATCTCCACCTTGTCGCTCGAGGCGAAACGGATGTCTTTGGTTTTGCCGGTCTTGAAAGAACGGACCGTGGCCATGACGAGGGCGTTGCCTTTGCCGGGAGTGCGGTGCTCGGTGCCGGTGACGATGCCGAGTTCGTTGTTGTAGCTGATGCACTGTCCGCGCTTGAGTTGGGTTGCGACGATGGCCATGGGAAAGAGGGGGCGTTTAATTAAGATCTGTTAATCTTCTCTCGGTGGAGACCGGAATATTGCCATCGATTTGATCGATCACAAGATCGGAAATAACGATTTGAGGGCTGTCGGACCGCCCGGAGAGTGGCGCATGTCCGATTCCCCCGCTCATTCTTCCTCCCTTCCCCGCCCTGTCCTGAGGTGGTCTCTGCTGCTGCCCGCCCTGTTGGTGCCCTTCGTGCTCTCGTTCTTTTACTTCGTGTTTTTTCCGGGCACGGCCTTCGGCAATGCATTCTACGGAGCACACAAGGTCTTCCTCATCGCCTGGCCGCTGCTCTGCGTGCTGCTGATCCTGCGCGAGCCGATGATCGACCGGACGCGCCCGAAACGCCATCTCGCCTCGCTCGTGCCGGGCACGCTCTTCGGCATCGCCGTGACCGGACTGATGTTTCTCCTCCTCGAAGCCTCGCCGATGGGAGCGGTCTTTTCTGCAAACGAGGCGAAAATCGTCCAGCGCATCCATGATCTCGACGTGGCCGAGCGATTCGTCGCGTTCGCTCTTTTCATCTCCTTCATCCATTCGGCGATGGAAGAGTTTTACTGGCGCTGGTTCGCCTACGGACAAGCCGCGAAACTGATGCCGAAAGGGATCGCGCACGCTGTCGCGGCGACGGGTTTCGCCCTGCATCACATCGTGGTGCTGAGCCAGTTTTTCCCCCTCGGCTGGGCCTTCGCGCTCGGTGCCTGTGTCGGGATCGGCGGTGCCTTCTGGAGCTGGCAGGCGGAGCGATACAACAGTCTGATCGGCCCGTGGTTCAGTCACCTCCTGGTCGATCTGGGCCTGATGTGGGTGGGCTGGCAGGCGCTGCAGGGTTCGCTTTGAGGGCATCCTCTTGATTCTCCGGCGGCTCGCCGGTCGCGAACACGGCGGTGAGCCGGGCATGGCGCCCCAGAGGCCCGGGCAGATGCATGCCGCCGACGAGGATGTCGGGCAGCCCGTCGTGGTTCAGGTCACCCACCGCGATCCTCGCCAGATTCGTGGGCGCGTGCAGGAGGGTGCGCGGGGTGAAATTCATCTTTCCATCGTTCTCGAGCCAGATGAGACTGGGAAAGTCCGCCTCGACCCAGTCGAAATACAGGCTGGAGACCACGATATCGAGATGACCGTCGCCGTTCATGTCTTTCGCGACGGCATCGTAGCAGCCCGGGGTGGAGAAAAGCTCGTGGTTGATGAATTCGCCACCGCGATTCTCCAGCCAGCGCACGCCGTGGTAGGGCTTCGGCAGCGAGACCTCGTCCATCATGTCGCCATTGGTCGAGATGAGATCCAGATCCCCGTCGCCATCGAGGTCGACAAGTTGGAAACTCGACGATCCAAAGGCCGGGTGCGGTGCCTTCACCAGCGTGCGGTGCTCGAAGAGTCCCCCTCCGTCGTTGCGGAACCACTCGATGCTCTCATGCTGCTGGGCGAAAAGAACGAAAAAATCCATCGCCCCGTCGGCGTCGAAATCGGCCACTTCGATCTGCATCGCCCCGTTCTGCGCGAGCACGGAATGCCGGAGGAATACCTGCGGGGTGACTTGTTCGAGAAGGATGACCTCGCCGGTCTCGCGCCATCCGAAAGCGGCGACGACGAAATCGATCTTGCCGTCGCCGTTGAAGTCGCCCGGCTTCACATCGGTCACCCGCGGCACCTCGTGGAGGAGGCGCACGGGCTCGAAGGTGAGATCACCCCGGTTCACAAGGAGCCAGACCGAGCCGATGGGATCGTCGGTGGGGCTGATGAATCCGAGAGAGGCGACGACGATATCGGGATGGCCATCGCGGTTGTAATCGACCACCGTCGTGCTGGCGGGACTCACGATTTCGGCGATTACCGTTTCCTGCCAGGAATCCCCGTCGATGCGGAGCCAGGTGACCTGCCCCGCGACATCGTCGCTGACGAGCACATCCTCGCGCCCATCGCGATCGAGGTCGGTGACGGTCAGATGGGTGATCTTGGGCCGCTCCTCGCGGCACTCGAGACCGACTTCGCCCGCCTGGAAGCCCAGCGGCCCCATGCCCGGAGCCGCCGCCAAGGGCGGAAACGAGCCGGGACTCCGTTCCTCGAAGAGAGCGAGAAGTTCCCCATACTCGGCTTCGTCGAAAGGCAGTTGGCGTTGCGCGATCCAACCGCGCATCAGATCGAAAAGCTGTGGCCAATGTTCCTTCGTCACCGCCTCCGGAGGCGCCGGGAGATGGCAGGCGGTGCAATACTTGGCGGTGAGATGGGCGAAACGCTCCGGGGTGTTTTCGACCGCGGCCACCTCGGTCCTCCACACGAGGACCGCTAGCAGAAAAGAGATCACTCCGAAGGCACGAATCATGGCAAAGAGGCTGGCCGGTGCCCGCAGCGGAGGGCACGGCAGCAACACGTTCCGCCAACGAGCGGGGCAAGACAAGGTTGATTTCCGGGGCCCGACGCCACGATCGGTTGCTCCGGGGAGACCCGGGAAACCTTCGGTCTTTCGAGGGGTTCACCAGTCATGATCCGCTCCTTTTCTCCCGGCTCTCTTTTGCTCTGCGCGCTTCCTTTCGCCGGCGTCCTGATCGCCCAAGGTCCCGGTCCCGGCGGACCGGGCGGACGTCCCTTGCGGAAACACACCGCGACCGAAGCCAGACCGATCAAACTGGTCCCCGCCACGGAAAAAGCACCCGGTGAAAACCAGGTCGCGATCGGCGAAAAAGAAAACGCCCGCACCCTTTCCTCGAATGCCATTCCCGATCACCTCGTCGGCCCCTTTCCCAACCGGGGCAATCCCCATGAGATCGCGCCCCAGGCCTTTTCCTTCGAGGTGCCGTCCAAACCCGAAGTCGCCGCGGAGATCACCCCTCTCGCGCTCTCGCCCTTCGGCTTTGCCGTGAACGGCGTTTTCTTTGATCCCGGCGCGGCGGAATTCTGGCAGGGCGACCGGGATTCCGGCTGGCAATACGAGGCCCTCGGAGGTGCCGTGCCTCTGGGACTCGACGAAAACCACGCCCATGTCCAGCCGACGGGCACCTATCACTATCACGGTCTGCCGACGCTGCTTTTGAAACGGCTCGATGCCACGGAGGCCCGGCATTCCCCCCAGATCGGATGGGCTGCGGATGGCTTTCCCATCTACGCGAGGGTCGGATACGCCGATCCGAAAGATCCCACCTCCTCCGTGAAAGCCCTGGAATCGAGCTGGCGGCTGAAGACCGGGGATCGTCCCGATGGACCCGGCGGTGCGCACGATGGAGCCTTCATTCAGGACTATGAATACATCGGCGGTTCGGGCGATCTCGATGAATGCAATGGCCGCTTCTGCGTGACGCCGGAGTTTCCCCGGGGCACCTATGCCTATTTCCTGACCGATGCCTTTCCCGTCATCCCTCGGGCCTTCCGCGGTACGCCCGTGAGACTGCGCGCGGGAGGGCCTCCCGGATTCGGGGGGCCAGGACGTGAAAAAGGCAAAGGTCCACGAGGTCAGGGCGGACGTCCCGCGGGGCCGCCTCCCGGAGAAGGCCCTCCGCCGCGCGGCGAATTCCCCCGCTGACCGGGATCAGGCGGCCGACTTCTTCGGATCGCGGAAGAAAATCAGGAAGATCACCAGTACCCCGAGCGCCCCCCAGGCCGGCAGTTGCCAGATCGCGGCCCAGTCGTGGGACAGCCCGTCGACGGGAGTCTCCAGCTTGTGCGCCTGCTGCACCTTGCCCGCGAACGTGCTGCCGACGAAATTGCCGACACCCCAGAGAATGAAGGCGATGAATCCCTGCGCCGCGCCGCGGGTGCGCTCGCCCGCCTCGTCATCGACATAGAGTTGTCCCGCGATGAAGAGAAAGTCGTAGCACGCCCCGTGCAGGAGGATCGCGGTGAAGATCAGCACGACCGCCCACTCCCCCGCCCCGACGCTGCCCGAGAGCGCGAAGTAGCGCGCCACCCAGCACGCGATGCCGACGAAGATCGTCTTCTTGTAGCCGAACTTCTTCAGGAAGAACGGCAGCAGCAGGAAAAAGACGATGTCCGAGATCTGCGCGAACGAGGTCTTCACCAGCATGTTCTCCCACTTCAGCTCGGTGAGGTATTGCCCGAGGTTCACGAAGTAGAAATAGAGCGGGATGCAGATGAGGAACATGCAGATGATGAAGATGGCGAAAGGCGGCTTTTTCATCAGCGCCAGGGCGTCGAGCCCGAGGATCTCGGAAAGTTTCACATCCGCCCCGGTCTTCGTCGGCGGCGTGTGCGGCAGGACGAGCGAGAACATTCCGAAAAGGATCGAGGCCCCGCCCGCGAGATAGAACTGGATCGAGGAAGCCGCTCCATCAACCGTGTTCAACGCGACGAGCCCGCCGATCCACCCGACCGCCGAGAGCATCTTCACCCGCGGGAAATCGACCTTCGCGTTCGCGAGGTGCGTCAGCGAGAGCGAGTTGCCCAGGGCCAGCGTCGGCACATAGAGCGCGCAGTAGAGGATCAGCATCGGGTAAAAGGTGCCGAAAGTCGTGCATTGCGGCAGAGCGAAAAGCACCGCGCCACCCGCGATCCCGAGGACGGCGAGCAGTTTTTCCGAGGCGAAATAGCGGTCCGCGATGAGCCCGACGAGGAAGGGCGAAATCATCGCCCCGATCGCGAACGCCCCGTAGGCGAGACCGATCTGGCCGCCCTCGAACTTCAGCGTGTTCCCGAGATAGGTGCCCATGCTGACATACCAACATCCCCAGATGAAATACTGGAGGAACATGAAGGCGGAGAGTTTGACTTTGAGCGCGGTCTGCATGGCGGATAGGGATTGGAAACCCGGCGATTGGAAGGCCTGCGGCACGACAAGTCAAGGTTTTCGGGCCGGTGGCGCGATGAAGTTAGGTGCGGCGGGATCACCGGGCGATTTCAATACCGCACCTTCTTCCGCTTCACCACGAGAGGCTTCTCACCGGCCTTCTCCTTGAGTTGGTTGATCTGGTCGCGGATGAGGGCGGCCCGCTCGAACTCGAGCTTGGAGGCGGCCTCCTGCATCTCCTCCTCCAGCTCACGGATCACCGCCAGGGTATCGATGTCACCGCCGGATTCGGCGACGAGGGCACTCTCCACTTCCTTGCCACGCTGGTAGATGCGCAGGCTGCCCTGGTCGCTGCGCGAGACCGTGCGCGGGGTGATGCCATGGGCTTCATTGTGCTCGGACTGGACGCGTCGCCGGTACTCGGTGATGCCGAGCAGGCTCTGGATGGAATCGGTGACCTGGTCGGCGAAGAGCACCGCCTCTCCGTTGATGTGGCGCGCGGCCCTGCCGACCGTCTGGATCAGCGAAGTCTCGCTGCGGAGGAAGCCCTCTTTGTCCGCATCGAGGATGCAGACGAGGCTGACCTCTGGCAGGTCGAGACCTTCGCGGAGCAGGTTGATGCCGACAAGAATATCAAATTCGCCTCCGCGGAGACTGCGCAGGATTTCCACACGTTCGATCGCATCGACATCCGCATGGATGTAGCGCACCCGCAGCCCGACGTTCCGCAGGTAGTCGGTGAGGTCTTCGGCTGTTCGTTTCGTGAGAGTCGTGACAAGGACGCGCTCGCCTTTCTCGACCCGCTGGCGGCAAAGCTCGATCGTTTCGTCGATCTGTCCTTTCAAAGGCCGCAGGGTGATGACGGGATCGAGGAGACCGGTCGGACGGATGATCTGCTCGACGATGAGATCGGTGCCCTTTTTCTCCGGATGAAAGGACGAGACAGGTTGTTTGTTGCCGGAAATGCGCGGCAGCCGTGCCGGCACGAGTTCTTCCTGACCGATGCGCTCACGCTTGTGGGGGATGTATCCCTCGTTCCCTGCCACGGAATTCTGGATCTCAAAGGCGGCCGGAGTGGCGCTGACATAGAGCCGCTGCCCCGTCATCTGCATGAACTCGTCGAAACGCAGGGGCCGGTTGTCGAGTGCGCTGGGAAGACGGAAGCCGAAGTCGACGAGCGTCTGCTTCCGCGAACGGTCGCCCTCATACATCCCGCCGATCTGGGGAATGGAAACGTGCGACTCGTCGATGACGGTGAGGAATCCGGGCGGAAAGAAATCGATCAGGGTGCCGGGCCGGCTCCCGGGCGGACGCGAGGTGAGGTGTCGCGAGTAATTCTCGATACCCTGACAAAACCCCATTTCCTGCATCATTTCGATGTCGTATTCCGTGCGCTGCTTGATGCGCTGTGCCTCGAGATATTGCTGGTTTTTCTCGAAGAACTCGACGCGATCCGCCAGTTCCTTTCTGATCTCGCGGATCGCCACGGCCATTTTCTCCTTCGGCGTCACGAACTGCTTCGCGGGGTAGAAGGTGAATTCCCCCACCTGCGAAGTCGCCGTGCCCGTGAGAGGGCGGAAGATGCTGACACGGTCGATCTCGTCACCGAAAAACTCGACGCGCACCGCCTCCTCGTCCAGGTAGGCCGGGTAAACCTCGACGACATCACCGCGGACACGGAATTTCCCCCGCGTGAACTCGATGTCGTTCCGCTCGTAGAGGATGCCAACGAGACTGCGGAGGAATTCATCGCGATCGAGCGTGTCGCCGACCCGGACGGGGACCATCATATCGCGATAGTCGTCGGGCGATCCCAGCCCGTAGATGCAGGAGACACTGGCGACCACGATCACATCCTGACGCATCAGGAGCGAACTCATCGCCGAGAGCCGCAGCCGCTCGATCTCGTCGTTGATCGAGGAATCCTTCTCGATGTAGGTGTCCGTGCGCGGGATGTAAGCCTCGGGCTGGTAGTAGTCGAAATACGACACGAAATACTCGACCGCGTTGTCGGGGAAGAAGGTCTTCAGCTCCGAGTAAAGCTGCGCCGCAAGAGTCTTGTTGTGAGACATCACCAAAGTCGGTGTCCCGAGGGTGGCGATGACATTTGCGACCGTGAAGGTCTTGCCCGATCCCGTGACTCCGAGCAAGGTTTGATGAGCGTTCCCGGCGAGGAGCGATTTGGTCAGCT
>JALRFZ010000584.1 GCA_023253615.1 Verrucomicrobiales bacterium
ATAACCTCCGGTTATGGAAAGGCCTAGCTGGGGCAGGGCGGGATCGCCGATCGCGACCCCCGGGTGGGCGTATTCGGCGATTGGATCAATCCAGCTGGCGGGTGCTTGGCCTGATCCGACCATGGGCGGGTCGAACTCGAAGCTCCCCTCGCGGTACCGCCAACCGTAGTTGCCTCCCGCCATGATGAGATTGACCTCCTCCACCTGTCCCTGCCCGACATCCCCGCAAAACAAGCGACCAGTGCCCCCGGGGCGCTGGTCGAACGAAAAGCGCCAGGGATTCCTCAGGCCGTAGGCGTAGATCTCCTCCCGCACGCCACCACCTTCACCGACAAACGGATTCGTCGCAGGGATGCCGTAGTTGCCGCCCGGTCCGCTGTTCCCGAGTGGGTCGATCCGGAGAATTTTTCCCAGCAACTTCGTCCGATCGAGGGCATTCCCGAGGGGGCCGGAGCCGCCCGTGCCCGTGTGGCCTGCTTCGTTGTCATTCGCGCCGCCACCATCACCGGATCCGATGTAGAGATACCCGTCGGGACCGAATTCGAGCTGCCCTCCGTTGTGGTTCGACTGGGGTTGTCCGAAGCTGAGGAGGACGCGCTCGCTCGTCGGGTCGGCCGCATCGGGATCGGATGCGGAGACACGGAATTCGGAGATGACGGAAACGTGATCCTGCGGGCTCGAGGGATTCGGGTTTGAGGTCGTTGGGGCGCTGAAATACACATAGAAGCGCCCTTCTCCCGGCGCCGAAGACACTTCGAAATCCGGATGAAACGCGAGTCCGAGCAAGCCCCGCTCGGAGTATGCGGTGGGTGACTGCGGCACCGCCCGGTTGAGTCCGGCGGACGTGAGATCGAGAAACGGAACCGGCAGAAGCATGCCGTCCCGGACGATGTGGATGGTGCCGGGCTGATCGCAGACGAACAGCCGCCCGCTCCCGTCGCCGGCATGGGTGATGACCGTGGGGGAGTGGAGCTGCTGGAGGACAAGCGGCCGGAGGTGGAGCCGGGGCGGCTCCGCCCCGCCGCAAGGGGAGGAGAAAATGGAGGCGAAGGCCGCGACGAGACCGGCACAGAGGGGTTTCATGGAGCGATCGGCGGATTTCGGTCATTGAATCAGAAACTCTCCTGTGCGACAAGACGGGAATCCACCCTCGACGTCATCGCCCTGCTCCGCCGTGCCCCGGAATCCCCCCATTCAAATGAATCCCCGAATGCTCCGCAAGACTCTCCCGATGCTCCTCGCTCTCGGTTTGCTCGCCAAGCACGCCATCGGAAATGATCGTCCAAACATCGTCTTTTTCTTCGCCGACGACCAGACTTCGAGTTCCCTCGGCTGTTATGGCAACCCGATCGTACAGACGCCCACGCTCGATGGGCTCGCCGCGCGCGGGGTGCGGTTTGAGAACGCTTTCGTCAGCCAGGCGATCTGCTGGGTGAGCCGCACCACGATCCTGACCGGGTTGACCGGGCGGAGCTATGGCACGCCCGACAATCCGGATCAGACCCGTCCCGAGGTGGCGGAGACGCTCTATCCGGACCTCCTTCGGGCGGCCGGTTACCGAACCGGCTTCTACGGCAAATGGCACGCCAAAATGCCGAAGGGATTCGATCCCGCGGCTCATTTCGACGAGTTCGAGGACATCCATCGCAATCCCTTTTTCAAAAAGATGCCGGACGGCAGCCTCCGCCATGAGACCGAACTCATCGTCGATCGCGGCATCGCGTTCCTCGAAGCCCAGCCGAAGGACAAGCCCTTCGCCCTGAATCTCTGGTTCAACGCCTGTCACGCCGAAGACAGCGACCGCCGACCGGGCATCGGTTTCTACGCGTGGCCCCGCGGCATCGACGGGCTCTACGACGATGTCGAGATGTACCGGCCCAAACTCGATGATCCCGCCATCTTCGACGCGCTGCCGGAGTTCTACCGGATCTCCCTTTCCCGCGAACGTTATTACTGGGCGCTGAACACGCCTGAAAAATACCAGACCAACGCCCGCGCCTACGCCCGCATGGTGACGGGGATCGACCGCGAGATCGGGCGTTTTCTTGAAGCCCTGGAAAAGGCCGGGCTGGCCGACAACACCATCATCGTCTACTCCGCCGACAACGGGTATCATTTCGGAAACCGCGGGCTCTCCGGGAAATGGTCGCACTTCGAGGAGTCGATCCGCGTGCCTCTCATCATCGCCGACCCCCGCGTACCCGGGGGCGAGAGGGGGAAAGTGAGCGAGGCCCTTGCCATGAATCTCGATCTGCCCTCGACCTTTCTCGACTGGGCGGGTGCCGCGGTGCCGGCCTCCTACCAGGGGCGCAGCCTGAAGCCCCTCGTCGAGGGCGCAAAGCCGGACGACTGGCGCACCGAGACCTTCCACGAGCATTTCGCGGTGCGCGACCGCATCCCCGCCTGGGAGGGCGTGCGGACCGAGCGCTACAAATATGCCCGTTGTTTCGACCACGATTACGAGTTCCTCCATGATCTGAAGACCGATCCGGATGAGCGGGTCAATCTCGCCACCGATCCCGCCCATGCGGAGACGCTGGCGGACCTCCGCCGGCGCACCGACGAGCTCGTCGATCAATATGGCGGCAAGCTGCCGCCGCTGCAGGGGGGATTCAAAGCCTCGACCGATCCGCATCCCGTCGCCTCCGCGGCGGTTGGAGCCAAAACCGATGCGGAGGGATTCGTGAGGATCTTCGACGGCAAATCGCTGCGCGGATGGGCGGGGGATTCCCAATATTGGTCGGTCGAGGAAGGTGCGATCACCGGAAAAACCGATGGCAGCCTGAAGATGAACCGCTTCCTCACCTGGACCGGATCGACGATCCGGAATTTCGAGATCCGCGTGAAGGTGAAGGTGACCGCCGGAGGCAACAGCGGGATCCAATACCGCGGCCAGTCGCGGCCAGAGGTCGATCTCGATATCGTCTCCGGCTATCAGTGCGACGTCGTCGCGAACAATCCGGATTACAACGGCATGCTCTACGAAGAGCGCGGACGCCGCATTCTTTCACACACCGGGGAAAAAGTGATCGTCGATCCGGACGGCCAGCCGTGGGTCGTCGGCACGATGGAGAAAAAGACCTTCGCTCCCGGTGAGTGGCACGAATACCGCATCCTCGTGGAGGGAAATCACCATCGGCATTGGATCAACGGGCATCCCACCGCTGATCTAATCGATTTCGATGCCAAAGGGCGGGCCCTGGAGGGCGTTCTCGCCGTGCAGGTGCATGTTGGTCCGGCGATGAAAATCCAATACAAAGACTTTAAGATCAGGCACTTGCCAGATGATCTGCCTTTGTTGAAAGCGGAAGATCATCCCATCCCGGCGACCGCGTATGGGGTGAAGCCACAAGGGAAGCTGCCGCCGGATTGGAAGGCACCGGTCTACTCCATGCCTCCGGCACCGCGTTGAAGCTCAGGGGATGGGCGGCGTAGGGTGGCCAGTGTCTTCTAGCCCGGAGGCCAACCCAGTTCGCGGCCGGAGAGAAGATGGACGTGCAGATGGGGCACGGCCTCGCCTCCGAAACGTCCGTTGTTGATGACGAGCCGGAAGCCTTCCTCGACCGAGTTGAAACCGAGGTCGGTTGCGACCTTTCCCGCGACGAGGAGAAGATGGCCGAGCAGCGCGGCATCTTCGGCCGCCGCTTCTCCCACCCGGGGGATCGGTTTGCGCGGGATCACGAGGACATGGGTCGGGGCCTGCGGATGAATGTCGCGGAAAGCGATCGCGAGATCGTCTTCGTAGACGATGTCCGCCGGGATCTCGCGGGCGATGATCTTTTCGAACAAGGTCATGCTCGGTGTGCGTTTACGAAGCGATCACAAGATTCAGATCGGGGCGGATCCGGTTCACGCGCGTCCGCACTTCGGAGACGAAGTCGGTGATCTCGTGCTTGAGGACTTCGCAGCGCCCCGTCCATTTTTTGGTGGAGACGAGCCGGCGCACCCCGCGCTCGAGCCCGTGGACCTCCACGATCAAGGCCCCACCGGTCACGGCCGAGTGGAGCTGGTCTTCGAGGAGGCGGAAAAAGGCGAGTTCGTAGCCACTGCCGGCGCGGCGGGCAAGGTCGCTCAGCGAAATCCGAACCGGAGGAGGGGTGCGGTCCATTTTCGCCGCGACATGATCGAGCCCGAGACTCATCAGGGTCTTCTCGATGCGGGCGAAAAGGTCAGCCGAATCGATCACGGTGCCCTGGAAATGATTGGCGAGGTAGCTTTCGACCCCGCGGGAGATGTCGCGGGCCATCCAGTCGGGCACGTCGGTGCCGCTGGCGGCGTTCGAGAGGGTCTCGGCGAGCCAGTCGGACTCGCAGAGGGCAAGGCTCGATGAGCCGATCCGGATATAGGGCAGGGCGTGCGGCAGGGAGATCATGGCGGTTTCTCGGGAACGGGTTCGGATGGTGTTTGTGTGCGGGGAAAGGAGATCCGGGTCAGGATTTCGCCTCGAAGAGATCGGGCTGGAGGAGGTTCGCCATGGGGGAGTTCTCGAGCGATTCGATCACCTCGTTGAATTCGCCCACCTCCTGGAACTGACGGTAGACCGAGGCGTAGCGGACGAAGGCGACGGGATCGATGTGCTGGAGGTGTGCCATGACCTTCGGGCCGATGATGCGGGTCGGAATCTCGCGAAGGTTATCCGCGGTGAGCTCGTTGATGATTTCGTCGACGGCGTTTTCGAGGACTTCGAGCGAGACCTTGCGCTTTTCGCAGGCCTTGATGAGACCGCCGAGGAGCTTTTCGCGCTTGAAGGGCTCGCGGGTGCCGTCGCGTTTCACGACGAGGACATCGCGCCTTTCGACCTGCTCGTAGGTGGTGAAACGATGTCCGCAGGCAAGACATTCCCGGCGACGACGGATCGAAAACCCGTCCTTGGAAGCACGGGAATCGATGACTTTATCCTCGAGACTGTTACACTTGATGCAGCGCATGAACGGGAGCGGGGCGCATGGTCGCAAAACTGCAACTCACTCCTTAGAGTTGCAACAACATCTTGGGGTGTCAATTCAAAATCGACCACAAGATGTAGGGTTTTGCGGAAAAGTTCGCGTCTTTCCGAAGGATCGGTCGATGGCGTTGGTGTTCCAGAATTTCTGGAAAACCGGATTTATTTGCGGGTAATCAGCACCCGGGAAAGGCGAGAAGTCGCGTCGGCGACGTTTAACGAGCGGACGAGGACGACATTCTTTCCGGGTTTGAGTTTGGTCCGGTGGGTCCAGCTCGCGACTCCCTTGGCCGTGCGGGACGCGGCCTTGCCCACCTTGACCTCGACGCGGATGGCGTTGCGGGAAGTGCCGCGGAGAGGGAGGCTTCCCCGGGTGGTCACGAGCTTTTTGGGCCCTTTGACCGTGACGCGGGGAACCGGGAGCAGGGCGGGGTCGTAGGTCGCGGCGAATCCTTGGCGGGCAACGCCGCCGATGCTCATGAAATCTCCTGCGATGTAGACGGTCCCGCCGGAGATTGCGACTGCATTCACATCACTTTCGGCCGGCGGGTTCCAAAAGAGAATGTGTTGGGTTCGTGCTCCGCGAGGTTGCCGAGGTGGGTTACGACGGCCTCTCGGTGGAACAACTCGGCATGTTGTTTTCTCAAGGATATTCGAGCATTCGAGACATGATCAGCGCCGAGGATTCAATTCTGCTTGCTTTGAAGGGTGTCGGTCCCAGCCGGTTGGCCAGGATCCGCGCCAACAAGGAGAAGTGAGTTCCAGAAGAGGGTGACTCGAGGCAGGGTCGGCGTGCACAATCCCGTGCTCGCCTCCGGTTTCGGTTGGGGGAACCCAAAGGCATGCCGCCTCAGGCGTTACCGTCATTCGAAAATTCCGTCGCCGTGATGTTGTAATGCTCGTTGTGCGTCGCTCTGAGCCTCGCAGTGCTGAGCCCACGCTCTCAATCCTCCGAATCCGTCGCCGCTGCCGCGATCCTTCCGAAAACGGTGTCGGCATGGGCAGATCCGAACTCTTGAAGTGACTTGGTGACACGCTCGATGGATCGCTTGTCGTCGGCTCGGCTGGCCTTGCGCATCAAACTGTCGTACGCGCGATGAGCCTCCTCCTCTTGTCTGACCCAATCGGAGTTGGCGTGAGGAGCAGTGGCCTCGACCGCGGCCCGGGCAAACGTGGAATTGGCGAAACGGGCTTCGATGTCGAGCAGGGCCAGGTAGGAGAAGTAGCGATCGCTCTTTTCGGATGACGCGAGCGCGGCAACGTGCCGATCGATCGCCCCCTGAACCGCGGCGGCGATGGAGGAGCGCAAGGAGGCGGCAGCTTCAGTTAATTCAGGTTTTCCGGCCAGCGGCTGCAATTCCCGCAAGGCCGATGCGAAGAGTCCCTGTTCCGCAAGGTGGGCGACGGGAAGGAGTGCTTCTGGAATGGCCAGACCGGGGTCGAGCAGAGGCTTCGCCGACGAGAGGAATTGCTCGCGTGCCGCATCCCGGGTCGCCCAGTAACGTTTGGGACTGGATCCGCTCACCGTGGTGCCCGCTTTTCCTGATTCGCCGATCCCCCCCTCGGGCGTGATCCAGGCGTAGGTGTAAAGTCGGTCCACGCCGGTGGCTTGACGTGCATAGGTGGCGTTGGTGTCGGTTCCAACCAGCCAGCGATCGGTATCCATCCTTCCCTCGAGATACTCCAGCGCTTCACGAACAGATCCTCCGTCGGTCTTGAGAGCGATGAGCACCACCTCCGGTTGATCCTTGAACTGCTCCGTGATCGACTTGAACATCTCCCCGGACCAGTTGTTGCAAAGCGGACACCAAGATTGGAAGAAGACCACCAAGACGGCCTTCCCGTGCAAGGCATCGAGGCTGGGACTTTCCTTCGACGTGCTCCAGGTGATCGATGATCCGAATGGTGGAGCCGGAGCCGTCCTTGCTTCCAAGGACCACATTCCCAGAAGGGAGAGAACGAGCAGGTGAATTTTCATGGGGATGTCCCAGAGATCGTTAAAACAGGGTAGCGGTCGGCATTGATAGGTTGGTTCAGTTAGGATGGGTTGTGCAAG
>JALRFZ010000072.1 GCA_023253615.1 Verrucomicrobiales bacterium
AGGACGGCGGGCACCTTGCCCTTGGGATTCGTGGGGCGGTAGAGGTTGCCGGTGACGAACATGCCGGGCACGCTCTCGAAGTAGACTTTCTCGATCGTGTAGCCCTCGCGCTCGATCTTCCCGTGGATCACGGCATTGAGCGGCGTCTTCGTCGGCATGGGCCAGAGCCCCTGCGAGACGAGGATCCGGCGGCGGACCTCTTCTTTCCGGGTGCCCCAGGCCTCGACCGAGGCGGGCGGGTCGAAGGGAAAATAGCCGTTGAGATCCTTCGGCGGAGCGAGGCGCACGTCCTCGGCGAGGGCGGGCAGGGCGAGAGAACAAAGGACGGCGAACGGAAGCAGGCGGCGATTCATGGCCGCATCGTGAAGGTTCCGGAGCCTTCTGTAAATCCCGCCAATGCGCCGGATACGACCGGATGCCGGTCCCGCAGGGCGCCCCTCATTTCCCCCACCCCCCGCCTTGCCGGACCGCGCGCGCCGCCGTATCCATCCGCGTGGACACCGACGACGCCTTTTTTGATTCCCTCCACCCGTCCACGGCGGTGTGGTTCCGGGAGCGTTTCGGGCGTCCCACCGACGGGCAGCGTCTCTGCATCCCCGACATCGCGGCGGGACGATCGGTGCTGCTCTCCTCGCCCACGGGATCGGGGAAAACGCTCTCCGGCTTCCTCGGCATCATCGACCGCCTCGCCCGCGAGCATCACGAGGGCCGCCTGCGGCCCGAGGGCGTCCGCTGTCTCTACGTCTCGCCCCTGCGCGCCCTCGCCTACGACATCCGCAAAAACCTCCACGAACCCCTCGCCGGACTCGGGCTCGACGGGATCATCACCGTGGGACTCCGCACTGGCGACACGAGCGCGGCGGAGCGGCAAAAACAACGCCGCAAGCCGCCCCACCTCCTCGTGACGACGCCGGAGAGCCTCGCCATTCTCCTCCCCCAGTCCGGGTTCCGCGAGGCCCTCACCCGCTGCGACTTCGTCATCGTCGACGAGCTGCACACCTTCGCCGAAAACAAACGCGGCACCCACCTCAGCGTCTCGCTCGAGCGGCTCGAGCATCTCCGCCGTTTCCGGGATCCTGACCAAACACCCATCACACCCCTTTGCCGCATCGGTCTCTCCGCCACCGTCGCCCCGCTCGAGACCGTCGCCGCCTTTCTCGGAGGTTCGGGACCGCTCCCGCAGATCCACGAGGTCGCGACCGGTCGCCGCTCCCTCATCGAGGTGCTTACGCCGCTTCGCAAGCACGCCTACCCGCCCGCCGGCTACACCGCTTCGCGCGTCATCACCGACATGGCCGGAATCGTCGAGCGGAATCGCACCACCCTGCTCTTCACGAACACGCGGTCCGGCGCCGAACGCATCACCCACCGGCTCAAGCTCGCCCTGCCCGCCCTCGCCGAGACCATCGAATGCCACCATTCCTCGCTCGACCGCGACATCCGTCAGGAGGTCGAGGACCGGCTCAAGGCGGGCGACCTGCGCGCCGTGGTCTGCTCCACCAGTCTCGAACTCGGCATCGACATCGGTCACATCGACACCGTCGTGATGATCAGCACGCCCAAGGGCATCTCGCGCGCCCTCCAGCGCGTGGGACGCTCGGGACACTCGATCGACCAGGTCAGCCACGGCGTCCTCGTCGCGACGAACATCAACGACCTCATCGAATGCCTCGTCTGCGCCCGCCTCGCCCACGAGCGCCGGCTCGATCCGGTGAAGATCCTCGAGTTTGCCCCCGATGTGATCGTGCAGCACTTCGTCGGCATGGCGATGGACGGCGGCGTCACCGTCGATGAAGCCCTCGCCGTGCTGCGCGGTGCCTATCCCTTCCGCGAGCTCGGGCGCGAGGCGCTCGAGCGGCTCGTCGATTACCTCGAGGGCGGCGGCAAATCCCTGCGCGGCCAATACCGCGAGACCTTCGGCAAGATCGTCGAGCGCGACGGCCGCTACCACACCGTCTCCAAAAAGGTCGAACGCGATTACCTCGTCAACATCGGCACGATCCACGCCGACGGCATGGTGAAAGTGATGCT
>JALRFZ010000501.1 GCA_023253615.1 Verrucomicrobiales bacterium
CCGGAGGCCATCAAAGAAGTCGCCAGGGACATGAGTCCGGCCTTCCAAAGCGGGGTGGCCGAACACCTGCCCGGGGCGCTGAAGGTCTTCGACCGCTATCACGTCATGGCCCTCGCGGGCAAGGCCACCGACGAGGTGCGACGGGAAGTCGCCCGCGAGGAGGGCGGCTTGGAAAAGGGAGCGATGTGGGCGCTTCGCGGCAACAAGGAGCGACTCAATCCGGAGCAACTCGAGCAGCGCGAGCGTCTCTGTCGGGAATACGCGAAACTGGGACGCGCGCTGAGCTGGAGGGAGTGCCTCGCCGATACCTGGCGCTACGTCACGCGCGAGGAGGCCGCGGCGCATCTGGAGATGGTCTATTCGTGGGGCAGGCGATGCCGCCTGGAGCCGATCAAGAAACTCTGCGCCACTCTCAAGCGGCACTGGGACGGAATCCTCGACTACTATCGAAACTCCACCACCAGCGCCGTCATGGAAGGACTCAACAGCCGCCTCCAACTCGCTCGGAAACGGGCGAGGGGCTACCGCAACTGGAAGAACTTCCGAACCATCGCCTACTGGATCGCCGGAGGCCTCAACCCCGCCACCGGACTGCTCAACCCTCTGCCTCAGCGCTTCTGAACACCACACGCATCAGCAAAGCGCCAACTCATTTCGCGCTTATACCAAAAATCCCCTTTTTCTCAAGCTTGAAATGCCATACTTCGAATAGGATCGCCGGAACGAGGCGGCCGCTCCGATTCCGGCACGCGATCCCCTCCTTGCATTCCCCGTCCCGTGCCGTTTAGATGACGCCCATGAGAAGCCTCCCCCGACTTTTCTGGTCCTGCGCGACCGTCTCCGTTTTTGTCTCCTCCTCCGCCGCGGAGCCGCTCAGGCACATGGATTCCACCAAGGGAGAGAACGTCTCCGCCGCTTACCGCTGGCTCGACATCGCGCAGGAGGCCACCGCCCGCGAGGTCGACCGCAATGCCCCGCGCCCCACCGTGATCGCACGCACCCTTTCGATCTGGGCGACGGCGATGTATGACGCCTGGGCCGCCTACGACGCCACCGCGGTCGGATCGCGCCTCGGCGGATCCCTGCGCCGCCCCGCCGCCGAACACACCGATTCCGACAAGGAAAAGGCCATCGCCCGCGCCTCCTTCGAGGCCCTGCTCTACGTCTATCCCGAGGATCGGACCTTCCTCGAAACGGAGATGCGGCGCATGGGACACGATCCCGCGATCGTCTCCGATGATCCCGCCACGCCCGAAGGCATCGGCCGGCTCGCCGCCCGGGCCGTGATCGACTACCGCCGCCACGACGGAGCCAACCAACACGGCGACGAAGCCGGCGGCGACGGCACGCCCTACGGCGACTATACCTACTACCAGCCGGTCAATCCGCCCGACCGCATCCTCGATCCCGACCGCTGGCAGCCCATCACCTTCACCCTGCCCGACGGAAAGAAGGTCACCCCCGGATTCCTCACGCCGCATTGGTACCGGGTGAAACCCTTCGTGATCGAGCGCAGTGATCAATTCCGCCCCGGTCCACCGCCCCGCACCGACACGGATGATGCCACCCTGCGCCGCGAGACCGACCAGGTCCTCGCCTACAACCGGGGCCTCACCAACGAGGAAAAAGCCATCGTCGAATTCATGCGCGACGGCCCGCGCTCCACCGGCCAGAGCGGCCACTGGCTGCGCTTCGCCCAGGATGTCTCGCGCCGCGACCGGCACGGGATCGACGAAGATGTGAAACTCTATTTCGTGATCGCCAACGTCGCCCACGATGCCTTCATCTCCTGCTGGGAGACCAAGCGCTATTACGACAGCTCGCGGCCCTGGACGCTGGTGCGGCATTATTACCAAGGGCAGCGCGTCGTCGGTTGGGCCGGTCCCGATGGCGGCACCAAGGAGATGGCCGCCGAGGAATGGCATCCCTATTCACCGCTTTCCTTCATCACCCCGCCCTTCCCCGGATACACCAGCGGTCACGCCACCGTCAGCGGTGCCTGCGCGAAATTGCTCGAGCTCTTCACCGGCAGCGATGAATTCGACGCCGTCGAAAAGCGCCGCCATTGCGAGCTCACGGAGAACGACGGAGGCGAGGAGGTGACCCTCACCCTTCCGACCTTCTCCGCCACCGCCGAGATGGCGGCCCTCTCGCGGGCGCTGGGAGGATACCACATTCCCGTCGACAACGACGTCGGCCTGCGCGTCGGACGCGAGATCGCGACGTGGAGCTGGCCGAAGTATCAGGAATACTTCAACGGCACCGCGAAAGTGCGTCCCTGATCCGCTCGCGAAGACGTACTCGCCGCCCACGCCGCCGACACCTATAGTGACGCGATGAAAAATACCCTCGCCGCTTTCCTCCTCGCCATCGTCGCTCCGGCGCTCGCCGCCGACGGACCCGACCTGCCTTGGGTGGATTTGTCAGGAGAAACGGATCGCCACGTCGTCATCGCCGCGGGCACCGCGGAGGTCTATCAGGGACATCCCACCACCCTGCTGATGCCCGATGGCAAAACGATCTACACCGTGTGGTGCATCAATCACGGCGGCGCGGCCGGCCCCATGGCGAAGAGCGAAGACGGAGGTCTCACCTGGACGCGGCTCGACGACCAGCTCCCCGCCGGCTTTTCGACCCATCAGAATTGTCCCAGCATCTACCGGCTCGTCGATCCGGCGGGCAAGGCGCGGATCTGGGTCTGGTCCGCCGCCCTCGGCAAACGCGGAGGACCCGGCATGCCCTCGATCATGAGCGAGGACGAAGGCAAGACGTGGAAAGAAATGCCGCCGCTCGGCTTTCCCTGCGTCATGACCTTCAGCAGCATCGTGAAATTGAAAGACGGCCGTTATCTCGGACTCTATCACAAAGGACCCGATGGCGCCGACAAGGCGCCGCTCGTGGTGTATCAAACCCTCACCGCCGACGGAGGTTTCACCTGGAGCGATCCGAAACCCGTCGCCGCCGTCGAAGGGAAGAACCCCTGCGAGCCCTTCGTCTTTCGAGCGCCCGATGGCGACGAACTCTGCTGCCTGATGCGCGAGAACACCCACAAGGGACGCAGCCTGATGATGTTCTCACAGGATGAAGGCGCCACCTGGAGCACGCCCGTCGATACTCCCTGGGGACTCAGCGGCGACCGCCACATCGGCACAAGACTGCCTGACGGCCGTTGGATCTTCGCCTTCCGCGACATGGCTCCGGAAAGCCCCACACGCGGACATTTCGTCGCCTGGGTCGGCACCTACGAAGACATCAAAGCCGGCAAGGGCGGCGACTACCGCATCAAGCTGCTCCACAGCCACGCCGAGCGGGTCAGCGACTGCGGATATCCCGGCGTCGAGCTCTTGCCCGATGGCACGCTCGTCATCACCACCTACGTCAAATACGCTCCCGGTCCGGAGAAACATTCCGTCGTCTCCACCCGTTTCCGGATTGCCGAGACCGATGCTCTGGTGAAAGAATAGGCGGGTTCGCCGTCCATGAGATTCCTCCTCCTCGCACCGCTCCTTCTCTCGTCGGCGGCCTCTTCCGCGATCGCCCAGGTCGTGCCCATCACCTTTCCTGCGGCCGGCGGCATCGTCGATGTCAGGGAATACGGGGCCGTGCCCGACGACGAGGGCGACGACACCGCCGCGATCCAGGCCGCCCTCGACGCCTATCCGAACGGCAACCGCATCGTCTACCTGCCCCCCGGCGTCTTTGTCGTGCGCGACACCCTGCGCTGGCCCGCGGGCGACGGAGGCGGCAACGCGCAGAAGCGCACCATCCTCCAGGGCGCGGGCGAGACCCTCTCCATTCTCCGCCTCCCCGAAAACACCGCCGGATTCAACGACGGCGGCAAACCGAAACCGCTCCTCTGGACCGGCAGTGCGCCGGCACAACGCTTCCGCAACGCCGTGCGCGATCTCACCATCGAGGTCGGACCGCGCAACTCCGGGGCGATCGGGCTGCAGTTCAACGCGAGCAACCAGGGCACGATCCGCCATCTCACGATCCGCGCGGCCGAGGGCTCGGGCAAGATCGGGCTCGATCTCGGGCACTGCGATGAGATCGGACCGCTCCTCGTCCGACATCTCACCGTGACGGGATTCGAAATCGGCATCAGCACGAAATGGCCCGTGAATTCAAATACCTTCGAACACGTCCTCCTGAGCAACCAACGCCGTCTCGGCTGGTGGAATTATCACCAGATGGTTTTCGTGCGCGATCTCATCAGCGAAAACCGTGTGCCCTCGATCTTCAATGAAAAGGATTCCTGGGGCACCGTCACGCTCCTCGGCGCGCACCTCCATGCCATCAATCCCGACGGCAACACGCCGGCCATCCACAACCAGCGCCAGATGTATCTCCGCAACGTCGAGATTCTCGGCTACCGCCTCGCCGTCAACCATGATGACAAGGGCCGCGACAAAGGCGACATCGGACCTCCCGGCCTCATTGCCGAGGACACCTCGCACAAGAACGTACGTTCGCTCTTCCGCGAAGTCGGCGACGGCACCTTCGCCCAATCCGGGGAAGTGCCCCATCTGCCCGTGAAAGAAACACCCGTGGTCCCCTGGGGCGATCCCGCGAAGGAGTGGGCGAACCTGCTCGACTTCGGAGCCGATGCCACCGGTGCCGCCGACGCCAGCGCCGCCCTCCAGAAGGCGATCGATTCCGGCGCGAAGACCATCTACCTCCCCGCCGGCGCGAACTTCCTCTTCTCCACAACCGTCGAGATCCGCGGCCCCGTGCAGCGCCTCATCGGACTCGAGGGCCGCTTCACCGCCGAGGGCGAACCCGTCTGGCGGCTCGTCGATGGCAGGCACCCGCAGAAGCTGCCCGATGCTCCCATCGTCGTCATCGAACGCATGACCAATCAAAGCGGCGGTGCCGAGATCCTCGTGCGCCACGGGAGCGCCCGCACCCTCGTGATCAGCTCCGCGACCGGCTTCGCCGTCGAAGGCATCGGAAAAGGCGATCTCTTTCTCGACGATCTCTGCGGCCACCTCAACCGTCTCGCCCCCGGCCAGAGCGCGTGGTGCCGTCAGCTCAACAGCGAACGCGAGGGACTGAAATGCCGGAACGCCGGCGGCAAACTCTGGATCCTCGGGCTGAAGACGGAGAAGACCGGCACCCTCATCGAGACGACCGCCGGCGGCATCACCGAGGTGAACGGCGTCTTTCTCTATTCCAACAGCGGCTGGAACGCCGGCGAACCCGCCTTCACCGTCGCCGACGCCACCCTGAATCTTTTCGGCGTCAACGAACGCAACTTCAACCGCCAACCCGTCACCCTCTGGGTACGCGAACGCCAGGGAGCCGAGACCCGCGAGCTCGCCGAGATGCCCTGGATCTACCTCGGCCGATGATGCGGGGATGTTTTGGTATCTTTGATAGGGTCAGGTCTTCCACCCTACCCTCTTGGGTCGGAGTGGTTTTCGCCCTGCCGCTCACCCTTTCGGCCGGACCCTGGCAGACGACCCTGGCCCCCGGTGATCCCGCCCTGCCCGAACCCGGAGTGCCCTGGCTGAGCGACGTCGTCGCCGAACATCGGCTGAGCGGCGACGGTCTCTCGCTCGTGCCAGGCGATGGGCCCTACGCGTGGAGCCGCACCGGCCCCTCCGCGGAGCCCTTCCGTCTCCTCGTCTCGGTGGAGGCATCGCACTACGACCGGGCCACCTTGTCGGTCTGGAACTGGCACAACACCCTCGTGCGCCAATGGACGATCGAGCCGGGCAAGGAACAGGAGATCTCGATTGGCATCAACGGCCTCGGCAGCTACCTGCTGACGCTCGACGGATGGAAAGACGGGGTTTGCAGCCGCCGCCTCATCCGCAATCTCGCCGTCACCCGCGATCTCAACACGGCCCGCGAGACCTGGAAGAAGGACGAGTTTTTCGTCGGGATCTGCGCCTTTCCCGGCCGCTACCATTGGAAGCCCGGAGGCGATCCGACCCTCCCGGCGGGACTGTCCGAAGAGCAGGCAAGGAATCTCGAAGCCTCGCTCATCGCCCGCACCGGACTCCAGGTCGTGCGCACGGATGAATCGCTTGAGATGGGTCGGAGAAAGGCCAAGGCGGGGGAAGAGGAGTTTTATTTCGACTTCTCCCGCATGGACGCGGCGGTGGGATCCTACACCTCGCGAGGATTTCAGCTCGTGCTGCAAACGATGAACTCGGCCGACTGGGCGGTGCTGCCGCAGTATGAGGATCAAGGGAAAAACCGCTGGCGCTATCCCCATCAGGAAAAGCCGCAGCGCGCCTACCTCGCCGCGCTCGTGGAGCGCTATGGCGAACACGCCCGTTTCGTTCAGGTCTCGAACGAACCCGACCAGATCGGTTACTGGTCCGGCAGGAACGAGGAGTTCGTCACGCAATACCGTTTTTCCCTCGACGAGATCCGCCGCGTCGCCCCCCATCTGCCGGTGACACAGGGCGGATACTCGCTCGTCGATGAAGCGAAATGCGCCTACTTCATCCGCGGGCTGCGCGGCCTCATCGATCTGCCCGCCTACAACGCCCATGGCAACCTCGCCGACTACAAACGCAGCTTCGCGACGATGCGGCGCCTCCAGGCCGGGGCGGGCGAAACGCTCGACGGCTGGGTGAACACCGAGGCGGGCTACAGCGCCTGGCGTCTGGACCAGGAGCGCCGCCAGGCCCAGGTCGACGCCCAGAAGGTGCTCTATTCGTGGGCGAACGGCCACGGCGGCATCCTCCTCTTCTGCTCGCGCATGACCCGGGGTCCCGGCCGCGACGGCCCGCCCGACTTCGGGCTGGTCGATTACCAGTATTGCCCACGCTTCGTCTACGCGGCGATCTCCGCACTCACCGGCACCCTGACAAATAGCTCATTCCACAAGACGCTCGTCGAGTCGGAAGGCGAACATTTGTATGTCTTCAAGAAGGGAACTGATCTCATCGTCGCCGGATTCCATCTCGGTGAGACTCCTGCCCTGTTGACAATCGCACACGATGGAAAAGAAGTCGTCTTCGTCGATGAGATGGGCAACGAAAGGCTGATCGACGCGACCGGCAATCTGACCGTGAAGCTCGACGGCTACCCGCGCTATTGGATCCTGCGGGATGCCACGACGGTGGCCCGAACGAAATAGAGCCTCACTTCTTCGGCTCCTCTTTTTTGGCCTCGGGCTTCTTCGGTTCTTCCTTCTTCGGCTCGGGCTTCTTCTCCTCTTTTTTCTCTTCCTTCTTCGGTTCCTCTTTCTTCGGCTCTTCCTTCACCGGCGGCAGCGCC
>JALRFZ010000113.1 GCA_023253615.1 Verrucomicrobiales bacterium
TTCGGGAACATCCAACACCTTCACCGCGGCTACCTGTCGTGGAAGCCTGACAAAACCACACACCCCTGACTCTTACCTTCCATGAAAAGCATTTTTTCCGCGCTGACGTTCTTCTTTCTCGTCGCAAGTCTCGGGTCCGCCGAACCGGAGATGATTCCGATCCAGGTCCGTGAGAATCTCCGCATCGTCTACCAGGTCACCGACGACGCATTCTACGAAGACGTGAACAAGGGGCTCTTCTACGCCCGCAAGCTCATCAACACCTACGAAAAACACGGCATCGCCGCCGACCGGATCCACCTGCACCTCGTCTACCACGGCACGGGCATCGCGGCAGTGGTGAACGACCAGGCCCGGAAGAGGCTCGGTGTGGAGACGGCCAACCCGAATGGTGAACTGCTCGCCGAACTGATCCGCCGCGGCGTGCAGGTGGAACTGTGTGAGAACACGATGCAACAGAAAGGCGTAAAACCCGCCGAGCTGATGCCGGGAGTGAAACTCGTCGTGGGAGCCTTCCCGCGTCTCATCGACCTGCAACTCCAGGGATACGCCTACATCAAATTCGAATAAGACTCCGTTACAAATCCGATCATGAAAACCCCCCGCTGGAATCCCTACCTCGTCGGTGCTCTCATCGGCGTACTGAGCATCCTCACCTTTTCGATCGCCGACAAGCCGATCGGCATGTCCACCGGCATCGCCCAGGCCTCGGGAGCCTGCGCCCTGCCCTTCCTCGGTGGTGAAGGCGTCGCCGCCAACACCTATTGGGCGAAGAAGGCCGTGCCGAAATGGGACTACGGGAGCCTCTTTGTCGTCGGATCATTTCTCGGTGCGCTCCTCAGCGCCTTGATGAGCGGCAGCTTCAAGCTCACCAAGGTCCCCGCGGTGTGGCGCGAACGGTTCGGACCTTCGGTGACGAAACGAATGGCGGCGGCTTTCGTCGGCGGGATCGTGATCCTCTACGGAGCCCGCCTCGCCGATGGCTGCACGAGCGGTCACGGCATCAGTGGATCGCTCCAGCTCGCGGTCAGCAGCTGGACCTTCTTCCTCGTGATGTTCGCCTCGGGCATCGCCACCGCCTTCGTCCTCTTCCGCCGCCGTCACGCCTGAACCCATACCCGATCCTGACATGCAACCCATCCTCGCGTTTCTTTCCGGTACGAGTCTGCTCTGGGCCGGCCTTCTCTTTGGTGTGGTCTTCGGCTTCCTCCTGCATCGCGGGGGAGTCACCGACTACGATGTGATCGTGAAACAATTCCTTTTCCGCGATTTCACGGTGCTCAAGGTGATGTTCACCGCCATCGTCGTCGGCGGTGTCGGCGTTTTCATCCTCCATGGGCAGGAACTCGCCAACTTCCATATCAAACCGGCCACGATGCTGGCGGTGATCCTCGGTGCGGTCCTCTTCGGGATCGGCATGGTCATTTACGGCTACTGCCCCGGCACCGGTGTCGCCGCGATCGGCGCGGGCAAGCTCGATGCGCTGGCAGGATTCGCCGGAATGCTCGTGGGCGGGGCGCTTTATGCCTTCACCTACGACTGGGTCGCCGCGAAGATCCTGCCGGTCGCCGAACTCGGCAAAGCGAGGCTGCCCGGGCTGACCGCCTTGCCGGAATGGCTCTGGTATGTCGCCCTTGTCGCGATGGCGTCGGGGGTGTTTGCCCTCGTCGCGAGAGTGGAGAAGGGCAGGATTGCATGATTTTTCGCGAATTTTGGCGAATGGGTCTTTCGAAAATGTGAGATTTTGCGCAAAAGTCGCCAATAACCGAGGAGGTGTCTTCCGAAAAAGTGCTCTTTTGTTCGAAAGTTGGCTGTTTTTCGATTGCGGTCTTCGGAAAAAGGGTGACGTTTCGATGAATTCAGCCCCTTTTTCCGAAATGGCCTCCAAAAAACAACAAGAACTCGACGGAGCACAGGCTCTCGTGATGACCCTCGATGCCCTCGGCATCGAATATGTCTTCGGTTATTCAGGGGGCGCCGCCCTCCCGATCTTCGACGCGCTCGAAACGGTGAAGTCGAACATGAAGTTCGTTCTTACCCGCCACGAGCAGGGGGCCACCCACATGGCCGACGGCTACGCCCGCGCCACCGGCAAACCCGCCGTGGTGCTGGTGACCTCGGGTCCCGGTGCCGGCAATACCCTCACCGGGATCATGACCGCCCAGATGGACTCGGTGCCCATGATCATCGTCACCGGGCAACAGGTGACCTGGATGTTGGGCAAGGACGCCTTCCAGGAGGCCGACATCTTCGGCATCACCATTCCCGTGGTGAAGCACAACTACCTCGTGCGGGAAACGAACGACCTTCCCCGCATCGCCCGCGAAGCCTATCACATTGCCACGACGGGACGCCCCGGTCCGGTGCTGATCGACGTGCCGAAGAACGTGAGCCAATCGCCCTTCACCGGTGATCTCGATGCCGAGATCGATCTGCCCGGCTACAAGCCCGAGAAGGGTTTCGACATCGAGAGCGCCTCGATCGAGGAGGCCGCCCGGCTCATCAACCTCGCGAAGAAACCGCTCATTCTCGCTGGTCACGGGGCGATGCTCTCCGGCGCCGAGCGCGAATTGATGGAACTCGCGGTGAAAATCGACGCACCCGTGACGTCCACGCTTCTCGGGAAGGGCGTTTTCCCCGAGTCGCACGACCTCGCTCTCGGCATGCTCGGCATGCACGGCACGGCGTATGCGAACAAGGCGGTCTGCGAGTGCGACCTGCTCTTGAACGTGGGATCCCGTTTCGACGACCGCA
>JALRFZ010000119.1 GCA_023253615.1 Verrucomicrobiales bacterium
GGGAAGGTAAAAGGTAAAAGGTAGGAAGGCTTCGAGAGAAATCTTGGATCTTGGCAATCCGAAATCGGAGGTGTCCGACCCAGCCGCAATTCAACCGAGGATTTCGCGGACGCGTTCCATGGGGAGGAAGTGTCCGACGAGGGGTTGGGAGAGGTCGTCCTGACTTTGTTGCCAGGTGGCGAAGATGCCGCTCTCGTCGGCGAAGGTGGCGACGTAGCGGGAGCATCCGGTGCCGTGGGGCGAGATGAAAAGCGGAGCTTCGATGCTGAGGCTCTCGACCTTGGTCAGGTCGGCGTCGTCACCCACGGCGATGCCTCCGATCTCTTCGCAAGACCAGCCCCGCGGACGCGAGACGGCTTTGGGATTCTCGTCGAGCTGACGGAGACATTCACAACTGTCGTAGAAGTAGAGAGAGAGATCGGGTGCCCCGGCGAAGACGCCGACTTTCGGGATGGCGAGGCGCTCGGTGACGCGGGCCGCGGCGATGTCCCAGACCGGCCCGCGCGGGAGGAGGTCTTTCGTGATGGTCTCAAAGGTCGAGCTGCCTTTTTTCCGCAGGGCGAGGGCGGTGCCGCTGCTCGACCAGGAAAAGGGATGGGTGCAATATCCGAGGACGAGGTCGCCGTTCGGCAGGTCGAAGGGCCACGGATCTTTCGTGTGGAGACGGGCGGGCTCGTCGAATCCGGCCGGGATGACTTCTTCCAGGCTGGAGGGACAAAGATTCACGAGTGAAGACGCGGAGAGACGGTCGATGCTCCAGACTCCGGCGCCCGGCTTGAGAAATTTCGCGATGTGCCCGGGGTAGGGGATGTCCTTTTCGCTGGAGACAAAAAACTCGATGCCCTCGTCGGTGAGGTGCAGGGCGACACCTTCGATCGAGACGACTTCGCGATCGGGGTAGGAAAGCTCGGCCTTGGAGAAGGAGGCGACTTTTTCGAAGGGGCCGCCGAAATCCCCGGCCCGGAAGATCGCCGCCTCTTTGCCGCGCTCGCCGGAATGGACGCCGGTGCGGGAATCGCCGTAGACGCGGTATCTGCCGGAGATGAGGATGGACCCGTCGCGGTCACGGATGACGTTGCCTCCACCGAACCAATAGCCGGTGCCGCGCTCGAGCGGCTCGATGAGGACGCGCGCGGCTTTCTGATCAATGAGGGCCGCGGCGAGGGCGGTGAGTTTGGTGGCTTGGGTTGGGGTGAGCAGGGACATCGGTTGGGAGAACGGTTCCACCATTCTAGAGAGCGAAGCGGATGACGACAATCCCGATTTGCGCGAGGGGAATCCGCGCGCTTGCCGCCCGGCGGGGCGGTTCAATCGCGCTCACCGAAATATTTCTCCCGCAAGGAGGCGCCGGCGCCCTCTTCGCCCAATTGTAGAAGCGCCTGATTGAGCTGCTCGCGCAAGGGGCTGTCCTGCTGCAGGGCAAAAGCGTAATTCTGTCGTTCAAAGACGGGGCCGACCATCCGGAGGTCGTCGTCCTCGGATTTGGCGACCTCGTAGCGGAGGATGGGGGCATCGTAGACGACGGCCTGGGCCGTCCCCTCCTTGAGTGCGGCAAGGCAAGCGGCGACATTGGCAAAGGTTCTCACCTTGGCTCCCTTCTCCTTCAGCCAGGTTTCCGCGGTGGAGCCTTGCACGGTGGCGACGGATCGGCCGGGGAGGTCGTTCGGGCCGTTGATGTCGCCCTTGAGCGAATTCACGGTGAGGGTGGTGGTGAAGGAAGCGGTGAGGAGCGAGACGAGGACGATGCTCAGGAGCATCCAGACGATCGCGATGATGCGTCCGCCGACGCCGACGGGGCCCTTGTTGTCGGCACCACCGACGAGCAGGGTGCTGATCGTCCACCAGAAGGATTCCCACAGGCCGGCCTTGTAGTCTTCGGGCCACTGGTCGGTGTTGACCTTGTGTTCGTAGCGCCAGACGAGGTGGGAGATGACCAGCATCGTCACGAGGAGGAGGAGGAAAGCCCCGATCAGCTTGGGATTGAGAAGGCTTTTGATGAGTCCGAAAATCTGGTCCGCGTAGGATCCCGCTCCGCCGGGCACGAGAATCTGCAGGCCCGACTCGTAGAAGGGTTGGGAGAAGTCGATGATCTCCTCGCGCTTCGACGTGACACTGATCGCACCGACGCCGACGTCGGCTTTTTGGCTTTGGATGGCATCGATGATCTCCTGCGCTGTTCCAACGACTTCGATTTCGTATTCGAGCCCCGTGGTTTTGGCGAGTTCGTCCCAGAGCTCCGCGGCATAGCCGACGCGTTGGCCCTCCGACTCGAAGGAGAAGGGTTCGAGATTGCGGGTGACGACGCGGATTTTCCCCGGGCCCGCCGTGGCGGAGGCAGGAGCACCCGCGGGAGCCGGGTCCTGGGCGGTCGCGGGAAGGAGAAGCGAAGCGGTGAGACAGGCGAGGATCAGGGCGGCGCGCATGAGTCGGATGGGGAATCGATGGATTGGCGAGACAGGGAGCGCGTTCCGGGATTTCTTCAACCGCGGATTGGGATCGATTGGAAATTGTCGTACCGCGAAAGAGCATCAAGACGGAGGCGGGGGCCGCACCGTCGGCCATGGCCCACTTTCCCCGTGACAAACCCGCCACCCGCGCTTCTTTCCCGGGGTGAACAAGCTCCTCCCCTCAGACCTCGGCGAACCCTTTTATGAAGGCTCGGTGCAGCAACTCTACGCCGTGCCGGGTGACGACTCGGTGATGGTGACGCGGACGAGCGCGAGGGGATCGGTCTTCGACGTGGGGGCGCTCTTCGAGATCGCGGGTCACGATGTGAACCGGGCCTTGTTTCGTCATGTACTTTATTCCCGCCTCGGCGATCCGGCGGTGTGGCGGCGGGTGAAAGCGGCGATCGAGGCCGCTCCGGAGCTGGATCCGGCCTACCGGGCGGACCTGATGGGGCCGCTGCTGGAATCGTGCTGCGAACGCGGTGCGCGGACGCATCACGAGGGCATGCTCGACGCGGTGACCGGCGAAGTCGTCCGTGCCGGCGTGCCGGCGAATCCGAGCGCCTGCAACGTGGTGCGCAAATTCCAGATCCTGAAGCCGGAGCGGACCCGTTTCCTCGGGGCGCCGCTCTTCGACTACGCGAAATTCCCCCATTCCGACCGCTTCGTCGTGCCGCTGGAGTACATCGTGCGCTTCGGGATCACGAGCGCGAGTTCAGTCTACAAGAAATACGCGGGGATGGAGCCAAAGGCGAAGGCCGCCTTCGAACGTGAACTCGGGGTGAGCCGTCCGCTCGAGGCCTGGCAGTATCTGGAGCGGCCCATCAGCGATTTCACGAGCAAGTTCGAGCCCGAGGACCGGATGGTCAGCAAGCAGGAGGCGCTCGTGATGTGTGGCCTGAGCGGTGCTCAATTCGCCGAGAGCGGGACGCTCGCGGTGCTCGGGGCCTGGGTCGTGCGCGACCTCGTCGAGGAGCTGGGCCTGCGGATGTGGGACCTGAAGTGGGAATTCGCCAAAGACGGCGACGAACTCGTCTTCGTCGACACGATCGACACCGATTCGATCCGCGCGACGATGACGCTGGAGCACGGCGGGCAGCGTTACGCGGTGCATTACAACAAGCAGGCGATGCGCGATTATTTCACCCTGCTGCACCGCGACTGGATCGCCGACATCGCCGAGGCGAAGCTGCTCGGGCAGAAGGAAGGGGTGGCCTTTACCGAAATTCTCAAAGCGGGCCAAGCCGAGGGGCGCTATGCCGGGACTCCGACGGTCGATCCGGCCTTCCTGGCCCTGCAGGTGGAAAAAATGGCCGCGATCCGCGATTCCCTCACCGGTGATGCTGCGGCCGAGGCGGTGCGGGCACGCCTGGAGATGGCGGGGCGGGAGGAGCTGGCCTTTTACGAGGGGCGGGGCGCGCTGGGGGAATTGCGGAAGATCAACGGGATTTCGTGATTCCACGACCCATGAAGAAACGAGCGGCGCGATCTTGGACGAAAAAGGAGCTTTCCTTGCTTGGAAAAGTGTCCGACGCGGAATTGGCGCGGAGGATCGGCGTGACCACCACGACCGTGCGGACGAAGCGTTGTTTGCGGGGAATCCCTCCGCTGCGGCCGCGGGATCCCATGAAGTGGCGGGCCAAAGACATCGCTTTGCTCGGGAAGTATCCGGATTTCGAAGTGGCCCGGATGCTGGGTGTCTACCGGAAGGCGGTGATCAACAAGCGTCATGAGCTCGGGATCCCGAGCTACGCGAGGACCTCGGAATTCTGGCACACGTGGACGGAAACGGAGATCGCGATGCTGGGCAAAATGACGGACCGCGAACTCGCGGAGCGGATCGGCATCCGTCCGATGTGCGTGACGTCGAAACGGCGGCTTTTGAAGGTTCCGGCCTTCAATCAACCTCAAAAGCCGCGGAGGCCGCCCCGGCGCGTCGAGAGGTGGGGTCGCGAGGAGTTGAAGCTGCTCGGGAAGATCAGTGACCGGGCGCTCGCGGACCGACTCGGGGTCGCCACCGGCACCGTGAGGGCGAAACGGGTGTCGCTGGGAATTGCCGCCTTCCGGAGGGGAGGCGTGAAAGGCAAGGCGGGTCGCGCCCGTGCGAAGTGATCGTTGACGCCGCCGAGGATCCAGCCACATGCTGTTTGCGTGGAAAGCGGTTGGCGCTTGCGAGGGGTGCCCGCGGAAGTCTATGATCCCTGGCTTTGGACACGGATTCCATCTTCCACGAACTCTTCCGCGACCATCCCGAGTGGCTCCGCGAGTTGACCGGTCTTCCTCTTCCGGAGGGGTGCCGGGGGTCGTCGCGCGTGCTCAAGCAGCTTGAGATCCGCTGCGATCTCCTTCTCGAGCCGTCGGATCCGCGCGACCCGTTTTACCTCGTCGAGTTCCAGCTCTACCATGATCATTCCATTTTCAACCGGATCGAACTGGCCCGGCAGATGTTGTGGAAGCACCTCAACTCGCGAGGTGACTGCCGCCGCCGCGATTTCCGCCCCCGCGAGGTCGAGGCGGTCATCCTGTTCGGATCGCAGTCGGAACTGCCCTCGACCGCCTCCCGTTATCCATCGATTCTCAAGCTCTTCATCGACGAACAGCTGGAGGCGCTGCAGCAGCGAAACCCGGAATCACCCCTGACGGCGGCCTTGTTTCCGCTGAACAGTTCGATCGGCGCGCTTGAAAAGGACGCCGGAACACATTACCATCGTATCAGGCAGGCGGGTGATCTCGCCCGGGAGGATCGGGAGATCCTGACCGAAATTTTCTACAATCTGCTGCTGCAACGATTCAAGACCAAGAGCCGGAAGGAAATCAAAGCCATGATCGCCGAGTTGACCCCCATTCACGAAACCCGCGTCGGACAGGAATTGCTCGATGAAGGGCGGAAGGAAGGGCAGAAAGAGGGCGCTGCCAGTCTGATTCGCCGGATGGCAGCGAAAGGCCGGACACCCGCCGAGATCGCGGAGTGGACGGATCTCCCGGTGGAGGAGATCAAGAGCTTCCTCGACGCGAAGGGGGAGTGATGATCTTTTGCCGGTAGAACCGTGCCCCGCGATTTTTGGTCGCCACCCTCCTCCGGGTGCCCGGCTTCTTCAGAAGGAAGCGTCGCGTCGCGGATCCGGGCAAAATAAACGGAATTTAATCTCCGTGTCCGGTTGACTCGACCGGATTCCCGCCTAGGGGTGAAAGCTCCAATCCACGGGTCAAAACCCCTCGTTTCCACCATGCGGGAGATCTACGAAATCAGCGACCGCTTCATCGAGGCGGGGGACGCCAACCACCTTCTCTACGAGCCGCTCGCAGGGGGGCTGACCTATCGCCGTACCCGGCGCTATGAACTCGAATACGAGGGCGAGAAGGAGAAAATGGAGGCCTTTGTCCGCAAGACCCTGCTCGACGAGATCAGCCAGGAACTGCACACCGGCGAAGACGCCGCGCTGACGGGCTACGGCTTCGCCCTCGAATACGGCATGAAGCCCGGGGCGCTCGACCTCGAGAAGGAGGCGATCCTTTCCTACTACCGCGGCATCCCGACGCCGGGATTCGAGCTGAAGGATCTGCGGATCCGCCAGCGGATCTACCTTTTCGGCGGCAAGGGTGACGAGTCGGGACGTTTTGTCCGCGATCTCTGCAACGCCGCGATTCACCAATGGAACGTCCTCCCCGGCCATGTCTGATCCCGCGACCCTGAATCCCCTCGAACGCATCGCCGAGGCCCCGGCGGACCATTACCGCGTCCTCAAGATCTCGGATCTCGACGGCGACCGCCTCCTCGAGCTGAGCAAGTTCATGAAACTCTCGCTCTCGCGCGAGGACATGCTGGCGATCCAGGCGATCTACGCGGAATGGAAGCGCGAGCCCACCGACGTGGAGCTCGAGGTGATCGCCCAGACTTGGAGCGAACACTGCAAGCACCGCATCTTCGGCGCGACGATCGCCCACGAGGTCGATGGGAAAGAAGAGACAGTGAACTCGCTTTTCAAGACCTACATCCGCGACGTCTCGCAGCGCATTTTCGACAGCAAGCCGGGCTTCGTCCTCTCGGCCTTCCACGACAACGCGGGTTTCATCAAGCTCGATGACGAGCTCGCGATCTGTCTGAAGGCGGAGACGCACAACCACCCGAGCGCGATCGAACCCTACGCCGGGGCGAACACGGGTCTCGGCGGCGTCATCCGCGACATCCTCGGGGCGGGGAAGGGGGCGAAGCCGATCGGTTCGCTCGATGTCTTCTGTTTCGGTGCGCCGGACACGACGATGGAGAACATCAAGGCCGACGACGTGATCCACCCGCTCGGGGTGATGCGCGGCGTCGTCCGCGGGGTGCGCGACTACGGCAACCGCATGGGCATCCCCACGATCAGCGGGGCGATCCAGTTCGACGATTCCTACATCTACAATCCGCTGGTCTTCTGCGGTACGGCCGGGGTCATCCCGATCAAGGACATCGCGAAGAAGATCGAGCCGGGGATGAAGGTGATCTCCGTCGGCGGCCGCACGGGCCGCGATGGGCTCCACGGGGCGACCTTCTCCTCGGCGGCGCTCGACACGGACAGCCACGAATCGGACCAGCAGGCCGTGCAGATCGGCAATCCGATCGAGGAGAAAAAGGCGGCCGACTTCGTCCTCGCGGCGCGCGACAAGGGGCTCATCGAATTCATCACCGACTGCGGGGCGGGCGGTTACTCCAGCGCCGCGGGCGAGATGCTGGAGGAATGCGGCGGCACGATCGACCTCGACCAGGTGAAGCTGAAGGAGCCCGGGCTCGTGAGCTGGGAAGTCTTCATCAGCGAAAGCCAGGAGCGCATGGTCCTCGCGGTGAAGGAATCGTCCCTGCCGGAGCTGCGCAAGCTCGCCGATCTCTACGAAACGGAACTGACCGTGCTCGGCACGGCCGATGGCTCGGGCATCCTCAAGGTGACGCACCACAGCAACACCGTCTGCGAGCTCGATTGTTCGAAGCTGCACGACGCGCCGACACGCCATCTCAAGGGGCGCTGGACGAAAAAGACCGCGCTGGTCGAGCCTCCCTTGCTGACGAATCCGGGTCAGGCCCTGCGCGATCTCTTCACCGACTTCGCGATCGTCTCGCGCGAGCCCATCATCCGTGAATACGATCACGAGGTGCAAGGCAACACCGTTTTGAAACCGCTCGCCGGTGCCACGGGTGATGCGCCCCAGGATGCTTCGGTTCTCCGTATCAGCGGCAGCAAGCGGCTCATGGCGATGGGCGTGGCCCTGCTCCCGGAATGGGGCAAGACCGATCCCTACGCGATGGGTGCGGCCTGCGTCGATGAATGCGTCCGCCAGCTCGTCGCTGCGGGAGCCGACCCCGAGCGCCTCGCCATTCTCGACAACTTCTGCATGGGCAATCCCGATGCGGAGGAGGAGCTCGGCGCTCTCGTCGAAACGGTGAAGGGGATCGCGGCCGTCGCCGAGGTCTATGGTGCGCCCTTTGTTTCGGGCAAGGATTCCTTCTACAACTATTTCGAAACGAAGGAAGGTCCCGTCTCCATCCCCGTGACCATCCTCATCAGCGGCATGGGCATCATCGAGGAGGAAAGCCACGTCACCGGCGCTTCGCTCCGCAAGAGCGACAGCCTCCTCGCGATCATCGGCCATACGGCGTCCGATCTCGGTGGTTCGGTCTTCGCCCGTCGCCATGGTCTCGAAAACGCGTCGGTCCCCGCGACCCGCTCCGATGAGGCCTGGGCCTGCTATCGCAAGTATTACGAGGCGGTGAAGAAAGGCTACATCCGCTCGGCCCACGACGTGAGCGAAGGCGGTCTCGCCGTGACCCTCGCCGAGATGGCTTTCTCCGGAAAGGCCGGTCTCGAGATCGACCTCTGCTCCCTGCCGATGGACGACGACGCCTCGAAGGCCGCGATGCTTTTCGGCGAATCGCCCTCGCGCCTCGTCATCGAAGTCGCGCCCGAGTACCTCGCCAAGGTCGCCGATCTTTTTGAAGGACTGCCCTTCGCCGCCCTCGGCCGCGCCACGACGGCGCATGCCAACCTCCACATCGAGTGGGGCAAGGAAACCCTCGTCAATGAACCTCTCGCGGACCTCAAATCGCTATGGAAGACCGGCCTTGCGCGCTACTACTGAAATTTCCCGGCACGAACTGTGACGCGGAGACGTCCCGCGCCCTAGAGGCGGTCGGATTCGTCACCGAGGTGCTGCCCGTCTCCGCGCTGAAGCCCGAGAAGCTCGTCGGCGTGAGCCTGGTGGTGTTGTCAGGCGGATTCAGCTACGGCGACTACGTGATGTCGGGCCGGATCGCGAGCCTCGTCACCGAGCAGAAGATCGGCGCGACGCTGAAGGACTTCCGCGACAACGGTGGGTACATCCTCGGCATCTGCAACGGCTTCCAGATCCTCACCCAGCTCGATCTGCTCCCCGCGGGCAGCCTCGTCGAGAACGCGAGCGGCCGTTTCCAATGCCAGTGGGTGAAGATGAAGAATCTCGCTCCGAAGAGCCCTTTTCTTTCGCGGTGTCCCGACGAATTCGAGTTGCCCATTGCTCACGCCGAGGGGCGGCTCGTGACGAAGGACGCCGCCGAGGCCGGCGGCTACGTGAAGAGCGGTGCCGCCGCGCTGGTCTACACCGACGACGTGAACGGCAGCTTCGAACGCATCGCCGGCCTGACTGACGAGAGTGGCCGTGTCTTCGGCCTCATGCCGCACCCCGAGCGTTTCATGAAGGCCCGCGACCACTACGATCCCGATTGGAATGGCGGCGCGGAGGGCCGGGGCAGCGGGTATTGGTTGTTCCAGTCGTTGTTTGAGGCGATCAAGGAGGGGGAGGTGTCTTCCGAATGAGCTTATTTGCGGACATTTGCGAACATTCGCGTTCCAAATTCTTTCAACGCGAATGGGCGCAAATGTCCGCGAATTGACGCGAATCCTGACGGTTCAATGATGTTTTGAGATCCAGTTCAAGTTTCCAATGAGCAACGAATTCACCTACAAGGCCGCCGGGGTCGACATCAAGGAAGCCGCCGCGCTCGTCGGCGACATCGGCGAACTGCGACGCCGCACCGAGGGCAAACGCTCGCTCATGGGGGCCTTCGGTCTCTTTGCGGCGACCTACGATCTCAGCGACTACAAGGAACCTGTCATCATGACGGGCTGCGACGGCGTCGGGACGAAACTGGAGCTCCTCCTCGAGCACGACCAACTCGAGATCGCGGGCAAGGACCTCGTCGCGATGAATGTGAACGACATCCTCACGACCGGCGGCGACCCGCTCATGTTCCTCGACTACGTCGGCATCGGCGCGCTCGACAAGGCGAAGATCAAACGCCTCATCGCCGGCATGGCCGAGCACCTCGCGAGCTGCGACTGCATCCTCGCGGGTGGCGAGACTGCGGAGATGCCGGGTATCGTGCCCGACGGCATCATCGAACTGAGCGGTTTCTGCGTCGGTGCGGCGGAGAAGTCCGAGCTGATCGATCCCACCCGCATCGAGGTGGGCGATGTGCTCGTCGGATATCCCTCCGACGGCTTCCACGCGAACGGTTGGAGCCTCATCCGCCGCATCCTCAAGGTCAATCCCGGTCTCATCACCTCGGAGGAGTGGCCCGCCTTCCTCGCCCCGACCCGCCTTTACCATGATGTGGTCGCCGGCCTGAAAGAGCGCCAGATCGACATCAAGGCAATGGCTCACATCACCGGTGGCGGTCTCCCCGAAAATCTCGAGCGCCTCCTCAACGGCAAGGGCGCCGACATCACCATTCCCCGCTGGAATCTCGGCGCGGTCGGTAAGGTCCTCGCCTTCGTCGCCGACGAAGAGGCCGTGAACACCTTCAACATGGGCTGGGGCTGGGTCGCGATCGTCCCGGCTGGTCAGGCCGAGGCCGCCGCCGCCTTCCATCCCGGCGCGCGGACGATCGGCACGATCACGACGTCCGGTCACGTGAAGGTGACGATCGAAGGCTGAGTCACCGATTTTTCCGGCATGAGCGATCCCCTCCAGCACGAATGCGGCATTGCCTTTGTCAGGCTGAAGAAGGACCTCGCCTACTATCACGACCGCTACGGCACGTGCCTGTGGGGCTTCCAGCGTCTCTATCTGCTGATGGAGAAGCAGCACAACCGCGGCCAGGATGGCGTGGGGGTCGGTTGCTGCAAGATCAACATGCCGCTCGGGCAGCCCTACCTCTTCCGCGAGCGCAGTGCCGAGCGCGATTCGCTGATCCGTGTGATGGAGGACCAGCTCCGCTCCATGCGCAAACTCGAGCGCAAGGGCATCCTCGATCCGCACGATCCGGAATCCTTCAAGAAGAATTTCGACTTCGGCGGCGAGGTCCTCCTCGGACATTTGCGCTACGGGACCTCGGGAACTTTCGGCAGCGGAGGCTGCCATCCCTACGTGCGTCGCACGAACTATCCGACGAAGACCCTGATGGTGGCGGGGAACTTCAACATGACGAACGCCCGCGATCTCAATCACCACCTGATTGACCGCGGCCAGCATCCCGTTTTCGACACCGACACCCAGACCGTGCTGGAGGAGATCGGGTACCACCTCGACGAGGTGCACGATGCGATCTACCGCCGCGAGCGCGACAAGGGCACGGATGGGTCGAAGATCCCCGGCATCATTTCCGAGGAGATCGACCTCGTCCGCATCATCGGGAAGTGTTCGAAGATCTGGGACGGCGGCTACACCATCGCCGGTGTCGTTGGCAACGGCGACGGCTTCGTGCTGCGTGATCCGAACGGGATCCGTCCCTGCTTTTATTACGAGGACGACGAGGTGATCGCCTTCGCGAGCGAGCGCGTCCCGCTCATGACCGTTTTCAACGCCGAGATCGACGAGGTGCGCGAGCTGCCCCGCGCCCATGTCGCGGTGATGAAACACGGAGGAGGTTTCGAGGTGGCACCTTACACGGAGTCTCGCGAAAACCGTCCGTGCTCCTTTGAGCGCATCTATTTCTCCCGCGGCAACGATCCCGACATCTACCGCGAGCGCATGCGGCTCGGCTCGAATCTCGTGCCGCAGATCGTCGCCCGGATCGACGCCGATTTCGACAAGACTGTTTTCAGCTTCATCCCGAACACCGCCGAGATCGCGTATTACGGTCTCATGCACGGCCTCCGCATGCTGCGGCGCGACCAGGTGAAGGACGAAATCCTCGCCGCCGCCAAAGCGGGCGAGCTGGACGAAGCCACCCTCGACAAGCTCGTGTTGAAGAGCTGGCCCCGCGGCGAGAAGATCGCCCACAAGGACATCAAGCTGCGCACCTTCATCGCCCAGGAGAAGGGCCGCGACCAGATGGTCTCGCACGTCTATGACGTCACCTACGGGCAGATCGGAGAAGGGGAGAACCTCGTCGTGATCGATGATTCCATCGTCCGCGGCACGACCTTGAAAGACTCGATCATCAAGATCCTTTCGCGCCTGAATCCGAAGAAGATCATCATCGCCTCGACCGCTCCGCAGATCCGTTATCCCGATTGCTATGGCATCGACATGTCGGAGCTCGGCAAATTCATCGTTTTCAAAGCGGCGATCAATCTTCTGGAGCGCCGCGGGATGCACAACCGCATCACCGACGTCTATTACCGCTGCCGCGAGGAGCTGAAAAAGCCGATCGCCGAGTTGGGCAATCCGGTGAAGGCGATCTACGAACCTTTCACCGAGGAGGAACTCTCCGCCGAGGTGAGCCGCATGGTCACGCCGGAAAACATTCCGTGGAAAGGCGAGGTCGAAGTCGTTTTCCAGACCGTGGCCGGTCTCAAGGACGCCATCCCCGTGAACAACGGCGATTGGTATTTCACCGGCGACTACCCGACTCCGGGTGGCTACATCAATCGCAACCTGCTCAAACCCAATGCGTGAAGCACCCTTCCCGGTGACCTGGTCGTAACTCAATCCTTGGCGGCCCAGATGACGCTGAGCCAGCGATTCCAAGTCGTGCGACTTGTGGGCTTCAAGCACATACGACTCCAACAACGTATCGTGGGCAACTCCGCGAAGCGTGATCCCTGCTCCCGCAAATACATGCATGTCGTATTTCAGGTTCTGACCCACTTTTTTTGAGTTGGCATCTTCCAGCCAGGGCTTTAATCGCGAGAGCACCTGATCGGCATCCAATTGGGCGGGCACGCCGGCATAGTCGTGTCGAAGCGGAATGTACACGCCGGAGCCAACCTTCCACGACAAGGAAATTCCCACAATACGGGCAGCACGGGCATCAATCGATGTGGTCTCGGTGTCCACGGAGACAAGAGGCGCCCGCTCTATTTCTTCCAGCACACGATCAAA
>JALRFZ010000164.1 GCA_023253615.1 Verrucomicrobiales bacterium
ACCACGGTGAAACCCCGCGCCCCGACGTATTCCTCCACCGCCCCGCAGACCGCGGAGAGATACTCCCCTTCCCTCGCACGCGAGATCGCGGCATGCAGGGAAGCTTCGGTCGCGGAGAGCAACGGGACGGCGGACGCCGGCATCGCCCCGGCGGAGACGCTCTTGGCGTTGTCGCCGATCCAACCGGCCTTGGTGAGAATGCCGACATCGATCTTCACGATATCGCCCTCGAGGAGTTCGCGGGTCCCCCCGATTCCATGCACCACCTCTTCGTTGATCGAGATGCAGATGTGCCCGGGGAACCCCTTGTAGCCGAGAAACGCGCTTTTGCAGGAATGATCGGACATCAGGTCGGCGGCGGCACGGTCGATCTCCCCGGTCGTCGCGCCAGGCCGGACGAGGGCCGAGGTGCGCGCGAGGATCTCCGCCGCGATCGCCCCCGCCTCCCGCAACCCGTCCAGCTCACTGCCGCTGCGAAGCTGGATCCTGGATTTGCGTTTGGCCATGAGCGCCGTCAACCGTCGGAGGAATCTACCCGGGCCGGAAATCACTGCGCCGCGACCTGGTAGTAGACAAGGCCACCGATGATGAGGATGGCGGCGACCACGAGCAGCCAGAAGATCTGGTTCCCGCCCGCGGCGGCCCCGACGGCTCCGGGACGGTCGAAGCGGCCCCGGATGCGGCCTTTGCGGAGGAATCCGTCGTAATGGCGCTGGATGAGGTGGGTTTCCACCTGGCGCATCACATCGAGAAGCACGCCGACCATGATGAGCAGACCGGTCCCACCGAAGAACTGGGCCGCCAGCGGGGGCACACCCATGAGGGCGGTGAGGATCGGAGGCAGCACCGCCACGATGGTGAGGAAGATGGCGCCGGCGAAAGTGAGGCGGCTCATCGTCTTGTCGAGAAACTCCGCGGTGGGCTTGCCGGGGCGGACGCCGGGGATGTACCCGCCGTTCTTCTTCAGGTCATCGGCGATCTGGTTCGGCTGGAACATGGTCGCGACCCAGAAGTAGCTGAAGAAGAAGATCATCAGGCCCGTGAGGGTGTAGTAAACCACCCCGCTGCCACCGCCACCGAGGGTGATGGCCAGATTCCTCGCCCAGAGCTCGTTGGGAAACATCCAGCCGATGATCTGCGAGGGAAACATGAGAATGGCCTGCGCGAAGATGATCGGCATGACGCCGGCATAGTTGACCTTCAGCGGCATGTGCTGGGTCTGCCCGCCGTACATCTTCCCGCCGCGGACCTGCTTCGCGTAGTTGATCGGGACCCGGCGCTGCGCCTGGGTGATGGAGATGACCGCCGCCACCACGAAGAAGAGGAAGGCGAGCAGGGCGACGAGCGTGAAGGGCTTGAGGAGATCCTCTCCGGCGCTCGCCACATAGGTGTTGTAGACCTGGAAGAGCGCGCCAGGCAGGGCGTAGATGATGTTCACCGTGATGATGATGGACACGCCGTTGCCAATCCCCCGCTCGGTGATCTGGTCGCCCAGCCACATCAGGAACATCGAACCCGCGGTGATGATGATCACCGTCTTGATGATGAAAAGGGTGCCACCATCGGGCACCAGCTCGCGCGTGGACCCGCTCGCGATATCGCGAAGGAAGGGGTTCGCCTCGGGGGTGACGAGCGACTTGGCCAGCATCCAGCCCTGGAAGACGCAGAGGACGATGGTGAGCAGGCGCGTGTAGAGGCTGATCTTCTGCCGCCCCCCCTCCTCGCGGGCGAGCTTGCCGAGCGAAGGCACGACCGCGGTGAGGAGCTGCATCATGATCGACGCACTGATGTAAGGCATGATCCCCAGTGCGAAGAGGGCCGAGTTCTGCAGACCGCCCCCGCTGAAGACGTTCATCAGGGCCAGCACGGCGGTGAGGCCCTGGCTGTCCTCCGACTGCTCCTGCACCTGTTTGTACCAATCCTGGAGGACGTTGTCATCCACCCCCGGGAGCGTGACGACCGCTCCAAGGCGGACGATGACGACGACGAGGAGGGTGAACAAGATCCGCGAACGGAGCTCGGGGATCTTGAGGCTGTTGGTGAAGGCGGAGATCATCGGGGGTGAAGGGAGAAACGTGTGGAAAACGAAGCGGTGAAGGGAGCCGGGTCAGTCCCGGAACTCAAGCGGAGAATCCGCCACCCTTCAGGACGCGATGACACTGCCGCCCGCCTTCTCGACTTTCTCCTTCGCCGCGGTCGAGATCTTGTCGACGGAAACGGTGAGCTTGCGGCTGAGGTCGCCGTTCGCGAGAACTTTCACGCCGTCACAAACTCCCTTGACGAGCCCTGCGGCGCGGAGGGTGGCCTCGTTCACCTCGTCGCCATCGGCGAACTTGGCCTCCAGGGCGGCCACATTGACGATGGCGTAATTCGTCTTGAACTGGGCGTTGTTGAATCCCTTCTTGGGGAGACGACGGGCGAGGGGCATCTGGCCGCCCTCGAATCCGGGACGGATCGAGGCACCCGCGCGGGCTTTCTGGCCCTTGTTGCCCTTGCCGGAAGTGCGGCCGAGACCAGAGCTCTCACCACGGCCGACGCGGCGGCGGCGATGCTTGGAACCAGGGGTGGGTTTCAGGTCGTGAAGTTTCATGAGTCGGGTCTCCGGAGAGAAAAGGCGTTGCGGAAAAAGAATGGATTAGAGGGACTTCTTCTCGGCGAGGCGCTTGCCACGGACCGAGTAGATCTGCTCCTTGGTGCGGAGTTGCTCGAGGGCGCGCAGGGTCGCCTTCACCACGTTCGACGGATTGTTGGAACCCATCGACTTCGCGAGGACGTCCTTGATTCCGGCAGCCTCAACGACGGCGCGGACACCACCACCGGCGATGAGACCGGTCCCGGGAGACGCCGGCATCAGCTTGACGCGGGCACCGCCGTGCTCGCCGATCACCGGATGAGGAATGGTGTTGTGGGTGATGTTGACGAGCATCATGTCCTTCTTGGAAGCTTCGCTCGACTTCTTGATGCACTCGGAGACTTCCTGAGCCTTGCCGAATCCGCAGCCGACACGACCTTCACGGTCGCCGCTGACGACGAGGGCGCTGAAGCTGAAGCGACGTCCACCTTTCACGACCTTGGAACAACGGTTGATGTGGACCACCTTCTCGAAAGTGTTCTCGGAAGCCTCGCGGAAAGAAGCGGGGGCGCTGGAACGCAGGATCTCTTCCGCCTTCTTCAGCTTGTCGAAGCGAACTTCGCCGGCTTCGACGAGGACCTCCTCGACTTCGGCGATGATGTCGCCGTCGGCAGCCGCGAGGATTTCTTCGTCGGTGGAGGCGTTTTCGTTCAGGGATTCGTCGCTCATAGGTCAGTGATCAGAAGTTCAATCCGGCCTCGCGGGCCGCTTCGGCAAGGGCCTTGACCTTGCCATGGTAGGGGAAACCTCCCCGGTCGAAAACGACCGCCTCGATGCTGGCGGCCTTGGCTTTTTTCGCGACCGCCTCGCCCACCTTGGCGGCGGCTTCCTGGTTCGCGCCCTTGGCTCCCAGCGCTTTGTCGAGAGTCGAGGCGGAGACGAGGGTGTGTCCGGTGACATCGTCGATCACCTGGGCGTAGACGTTCTGGTTCGAGAAGTGGATGGCGAGACGGGGACGCTCGGCCGTTCCGGAGATCTTTTTGCGGATCCGGCGGCGGACTTTGGCGCGCGCCTGTTTGCGGATGTAGAGGCTCATGTTCTGCTGTTGCTCCGGGTGGATGATTATCGCTTGACGCTCTTGCCCTGTTTGCGGCGGACGCGCTCGCCCTTGTAACGGACTCCCTTGCCCTTGTAGGGCTCCGGCGGGTAGTAGGAACGGACGTCGGCGGCGAACTGGCCGACGAGCTGCTTGTCGATCCCTTCGATCTTGATGTTGGTGTTGCCTTCGACCGTCACGGTAAGACCTTCCGGGATGGGATGCAGGACCGGATGGGAGAAACCGAGGCTGAGATCGAGGGCCTTGCCCTTGACCGCGGCGCGGAAACCGACTCCGATGATCTCGAGTTCCTTCGTGAATCCCTTCACGACGCCTTCGATCATGTTCGCGACGAGACTGCGGGCGGTGCCGTGCATCGCACGAACCTCGCGCTCCTCCGAGTTGCGGACCACGGTGAGAGTACCGCCGTCCTGCTCGAGGCCGATCCCGCCGGGCAGGGTCCACTGGAGCTGGCCCTTGGGTCCCTTCACCGAGACCTCGCCGCCTCCCTGGATGTTGATCTCCACCTTCTCGGGGAGACTGATCTGCTTTCTACCGATACGCGACATGACTTTGCAGTGTTGAAGATTTCCGTTAGGGCGTCCCGTCACCAGACGAGAGCGAGAAGTTCCCCGCCGAGATTGTGTTTGCGGGCGGTGTGACCGGCCATGATGCCTTTCGGAGTCGAGACGATTGCGATCCCCATGCCACCAAGGACCTTGGGAATGTCTTCGCATCCCACGTAGCGGCGGAGACCGGGGCGGCTCACGCGCTTGACGTTCTTGAGCGCGGCGGTGTTGCCGGCGTAACGGGGCTTCGCCTTGAGCAGGGCGCGGGCACCTTCGCCCACTTTCTCGAAGGACCAGAGGTAGCCTTCCTCCTTCAGGATGCGGGCGATTTCCTCCTTGGTCTTGGAGTAGGGTGCGGTGAAATCCTCCTTGTGCGCCATGGTGGCGTTCTTGAAGCGGGAGAGAAAATCAGAGATGGGATCGGAGACGACAGCCATGGTTCCGTTGGGTTGGAGATATGAAGATGAAGGGTTCGGGATACGGCCCGCGCTTACTTGCGGAAGGGGAATCCAAGGAGCGTCAGCAACTCGCGCGCTTCCTTGTCCGTTCCCGCGGTGGTGACGATGGTGAAGTCGAAACCGATCGTCCGGGTGACCTTGTCGAGTTCGATCTCGGGGAAAATGGTGTGATCGGAGATGCCACAGGTATAGTTGCCACGGCCATCGAAGGATTTCGTGGGGAGCCCGCGGAAGTCGCGGATGGTGGGGGCAGCCACATTGATGAAGCGATCGAGGAACTCCCACATCCGGGCACCGCGGAGCGTGACGCGGGCACCGATGGTGTCACCCACGCGGAGCTTGAAGTTCGAGATGGCGGTGCGGGCCTTCGTGGCCACGGCGCGCTGGCCCGTGATCTTTCCAAGGTCCTCGATGACCGACTCAGCGGCCGCCTTGCGGTCCTCCGCCTTGCCGAAACCGACATTGAGAACCACCTTCTCGATCACGGGGATTCGATGGACGTTGTCGTAGGTGAACTTCTCCTTGAGACCGGGGACGACCCGTTCCTTGTAAACCGTCTTGAGCGCTGGTTCCATAACCTTGATTCCTCGATGCGTTGAATTACTTGGCGGCGACCAGCTTCACATTCGAAATGTGGATCGGGCCTTCCTTTTCGATGATGCCGCCCTCGGGGCGATCCTGGGTGGGTTTCGCATGCTTCTTGATCATGCGGACCCCCTCGACGATGACCTGGGACTTCTCCGGGAAGACCTGGAGCACCTTGCCCTTCTCCCCTTTGTGGTTCCCGGTGATGACGACGACCTCGTCGTTCTTCTTCACGTGTGTCTTGACTCGCTTGGCCATGGTCTGATTACCCGTTGAAAATTGACTGTTTGATTAGAGCACCTCGGGAGCGAGGGAGACGATCTTCATGAAGTTCTTCTCGCGGAGCTCGCGGGCGACGGGGCCGAAAATGCGGGTCCCCTTGGGATTCTTGTCCTTGTCGATGATGACGATGGCGTTGTTGTCGAAGCGCAGCACCGAACCGTCGCTGCGGCGGATCGGGGCGGCGGTGCGGACGACGACGGCGCGCACGACATCCCCCTTTTTCACGTTTGCGGTCGGGATCGACTCACGGATGTGCGCGGTGACGATGTCCCCGACGTTGGCATGGCGGGAACGGGTGCCGATCACACCGATCATTTTGGCGACGCGGGCACCGGTGTTGTCGGCCACCTGCACCTTGGATTCCATCTGGATCATGGCTTGGAAAAGGGGGTAAAATTATCCGAAAGAGAGAGGTTAAACCTGCCGATCAATGCGACAGGACTTCCTTGAGTTTCCAGCACTTGGTCTTGCTGAGAGGGCGGGTCTCCTCGATGAGGACGCGATCCCCGACCTTGGCCTCGCCGTTTTCGTCGTGGGCGTAGAAGGTGGAGGTGCGCTTCACGATTTTCTTGAAGCGCGGGTGCGGCACGCGGCGGCGGACCTCGACCACGATCGTCTTCTGCATGGCGTCGGAAGTGACGACGCCGACGCGGGTTTTCCGCAGTCCGGTTCCACTGGTATTCTCTGACTCGCTCATCGTTGGGGCTTGCAAATATTGGAAAAATGGGGCGGTACGACCGATCACTGGTGATGGCCGCGCTTCGCGGTCAGGAGGGTCTCGATGCGGGCGACCTCGCGGCGCGCCTGGCGGATGCGGGCGGGATTTTCAAGCTGGCCGGCCTCTTTCTGGACGCGGAGCATGAGGGATTCCTCCTTCAACTCGCGGCGGCGGGCGGCCAGTTCGTCGACACTCAGTTCGCTCAGTTTCTTGCTGGACTTGGACATCTGGATGACTCCTCGAAATTAAGTTGGTATTACTGTTCGGCGCGGCTGACGAAGCGGCAGCGGATCCCGAGCTTGTTGGAAGCGAGGCGGAGAGCCTCCTTGGCGGCGGACTCCGGCACCCCGGAGATTTCGAACATCATCGTCCCGGGGCGAACCACGGCCACCCAGGCGTCAACCGGACCCTTACCTTTACCCATCCGGGTCTCCGGGGGACGTGCGGTGATCGGCTTGTGCGGGAAGATCCGGATCCAGACCTTGCCTTTCCGCTTGAGGTAGCGGTTGATGGAAATACGGCAGGATTCGATCTGGCGGTTCGTGATCCAACCGCGCCCGAGGCACTGCAGACCGAATTCACCGAAGCTCACCTTGGTACCGCGCGTGGCGTTACCCGCACGGCTCCCGCGGTGCGTTTTGCGAAATTTGACTCGTTTGGGGATCAGAGGCATGACTTCTCTCCTTTGAAATTAAATTGCTGTCCGGTTCGGTTGGGGATCAGGCACCGGCCTGGTCACGACGGGGAGGACGGGGACCACCCTGTCCGCGGGGAGCACCCTCACGGCGGGGGCGCTTGGGGCTTTCACCGGGCACTTCATCCTTCTTGGTGATCCAGACCTTGACTCCGATGATCCCCCAGGTCGTCTCGGCCTCGGCGAAACCGTAGTCGATCGGAACCCGGAGAGTCTGCAACGGCACCTTGCCCTCGCGGTAGGCCTCGGCACGGGCGATGTCGGCGCCACCGAGGCGGCCGGCGCAGCGGATCCGGATGCCATCCGCACCGAAGTCCATCGCGGTTTGGATCGCACGCTTCATGGCGCGGCGGAAAGAAACAC
>JALRFZ010000226.1 GCA_023253615.1 Verrucomicrobiales bacterium
GTGGTCTAGCAAAGCCGCGGCGCGCGAGGCGCACGATCTTCTGGCCGCTCCCGTACATGTCCTCGCCGTAGTCGGGATTGTAGGAGACTCCCGAGTAGACGTAGCGGATCGTGGCGCGGCGAAGATTGCCGCGGGCGGAGACGCGGGTGAGGAAAAATCCATTCCGCCCCGAGGGACCGGTGACAATCGTCCTCGGTGCCGCGGCAATCGTGGCGGTATCGCGGCGCCGTCCGTAAACCTCATCGTAGTCGAAGCCGTTCCAGAATCCGGTCGTGCTCTCGATGACGCCGCTGTAACGGCCGACGTAGCCGTAGTAGCGGAGATCCCGGGTAGTGAGCCGGTAGGCCTGCGACTCCGCCCCGGCATGCCCGTCAGAGCGAGCGCCAGGATGAGAAGACCGAGAGGGCGGGGGCGATGGGGTTTCATGGTGACGCGAAAAGAATCCTGAATTTCGCCGCAGGCGCGGGAATGTGCAACCCGCGACCCGTGCCTCGCTCCGGCCTTGCCTTCGTCCGGGTTTCGTCGTATCGGGCTGGCATGCCGGAGCGCGCGTCCTTTTTCCAGTCCAGCATCTTCAAGATCCTCGTTTATCTCCTCGGAACGATGTTCCTTGGTGCGCTCCTCGCGCCGCCGCTCTACCTCGGGGGCAAGCATGCCGTGGCCGAAGGCTGGCTCGCGGGCGGCTGGTTCGACAGTCTGCATGGATCGATGGATCGGGCGAAATTCTCGCGTTATTTCAACCGCGCCATTCTTCTCGCGGCCGTGCTGCTGCTTTGGCCCGCGCTGCGCTGGCTGAATTCGGGCAGGGGCGCGTCGAGCCCGGGGGGGGACGGTCTTTCGCGCGGTGAGGCGATGTTGCGTTTCTTCCAGCTCTCCCCGAACCGCTGGTGGTGGAGCCATCTCCTCGCCGGATTCCTCCTCGCGGGCGGCACCCTGCTCCTGCTGGGCTGGTTCTACGTCGGGCAGGGATGGTACGAGCTCCGGGACGCGGGCAAACCGCTCTCGCGCATCCTTGCAACCGCTCTCGGCACGGGGATGGCGGTGGGTTTTCTCGAGGAATTCGTGTTCCGCGGAGCCCTCCACGTCGTCGTCGCGAAATGGCTGCGTCCGCGCCCGCTCTTTTTTGTCATCGCGGCCTTTTTCGCGGTGATCCATTTTTTCAATCCCCCGCACGGCCTTGAAGCGGGGCAGGTCACGGCGACGACGGGGCTTTGGATGATCGGACAGATCTTCGGGCACTTCTTCTCGCAGTTCGCCAACCCCTCCTTCCTCCTCGCGGAGTTCGCGGTGCTCTTCGCCATCGGCCTCGTCCTCGGTTATACACGCATGAAAACCGGATCGCTCTGGCTCGGGATCGGCCTGCATGCGGGCTGGGTCTTCGGGGTGAAGACCCTCAGTCCGATGACGACGCGCGCCTTCGCTCCCGCCGAAATGATGCCCTGGCTCGGCGACACCCTCCGGGTCGGGGCGGTCTCCTGCATCATCGTCCTGCTGACCGGTCTCCTCCTATGGCTCTGGTTGCGGAAACGCTACGGCGATCCCTTCGCCGCGCCGGAATGAATGCCTCGACCGGAGAGGCGCGGAAGTCACCGCGGTTCGCCAGGATCCGGCAGGCGGTCGTCGGCTGGATTTACCCGCCTCTCTGTGCGGCATGCGAATCACCGCTTTCCGCCTCCCGTCAGGTCGAGGTGCCGTTTCTATGTGAACCTTGCGAGGCGGCCTTGACGCCCATCGGCGATCATTACTGCCGGGTCTGCGGCCAGGGTTTTGACGGGGTTTCGTCGCTGCCGTTCCGTTGTTCCAACTGCGGCGACCGCGAGCTCGCGATCGATTTTGCCGTCAGCGCGTTCCGCGGGGCGGGCGCGGGGAAAGGTCTGGTACACCGATTCAAATACGCCAAGGAGCGTCATCTCGCGCGGCTCTTCGGCGTCCTCCTCGACGAGGTCTGGCGGGATGAAAGGCTCCGCGACGCCGGGTCCTGGTGGGTCGTGCCCGTGCCCTTGCATCGCAGGCGGCAGCGGGAACGAGGCTTCAATCAATCCCACGAACTGGCCCGCGAACTCGTCCTCCGTGCCCCGGAGGGAGTGGAATTGTCGCTACGCTCCCTCCTCCGCCGCACCTCCGAGCGCGAGCGGCAGGCCCGGCTCGACCGGAAGGAGCGTCTCGTCAATCTCAGCGAGGCCTTTGCGCCCGTTCGGCGACTGCCGGGGACGCCCGCAGGCGGAGCCCGCATTCTCCTCATCGATGATGTCATCACCACCGGCACCACCGTCTCCGAATGCGCCGCCGTGCTCCGAGAGGCGATGGAGATCGATCGGATCGCGGCAGTCTCGGTGCTGCGGGGGTGATGGATCTTGGAGCCAGGGCGAACGCGGACGTGCTACGCGCCCATCACGTCCTTTCGCAAATCCCGCATCACGCGCAGCTCGCCCCAGTCCGCGCCGCGCATCCGTCGCGCGCCGCTCGTGCGTTTTTCGCCGTACCGACGGCGCAGGGTCTGTTCGCGCTCGAAGAC
>JALRFZ010000276.1 GCA_023253615.1 Verrucomicrobiales bacterium
TCACGGATCACGAAATGGGTTTCCCTTGCGAGGGTGGCAAGATCGGGGAGAATGAGGAGCGAGGAGCCGGCGGGCGAAGTTCTTTGCATAGAAAACCTGCCGGCTCTCTCGCAAAGTCAAGGAAAAACTCGCCGCAAATAGATATTTAACTCGTTAAAAATAAACAGGTTAAGCGCTTAGGTTGATGCGAATGGGCACGGGCCCTCTCGAAATCGGTGATGATGTAATCGAGCATGGGCTCGACGAACTTCTCGTGGGCGTAGAGGATCTCGCGGTTTTTGGTCTCGCGTTCGATCTTGATCTGGTCGAGCGCTTCCTGGAGGCGGAGCAGGTATTGGGTCTCGATCTTTTCGCGGATGAGGCGCAGGGTGTAGCCGTCGGCGATGGAGCGGTTGTAGTAATACTTGTGGAGGTAATCGCCGAAGAGGGTCCGCGAGGTGAACTTGATCTTGTGGGCGGCCTCGTCCTCCGTCGTCCCGCCTTCATTCCCTGTGGTGCGGGCGCGGATGATGCCATTGAGCAAGGGGGTGCCGGTCAGGCCGATGCGGATGGCTTCGGGATCGGAGAGAAAGAGGTTCGCGAGGAAGCTGCCCTCGGGATTGTAGCTGCGGTGGACTTCGTCGAGGAAGTAGATGCGCTGGAGCCCGATGGCGTAATCGGTCGAGCGGACGACGTCGGGATCGTTCTCGAACCGCTGGATGTTGACGACGGTGATCTCGGGAATGCCGGAATCGTTGTGGATCGCGAGGTTCGATTTGATCTCCTCGGCGAACTCGGCACGGGAATCGACGATGCGGACGTGGAGGCCGCGGCTGCGGAACTCCCGACTGGCTTGCTCGAGGAGGTCGATCCGGTCGACGATGAAATAAAATTTCGGCACGATCCCCCGGGTCCGGAAGTATTCGGTGAGGGAGGCGACGTTGTAATAGGCCAGCGCGGTCTTCCCACTGCCCTGGGTGTGCCAGACGATGCCTTTGCGGACGCCGGCGTCGAGCTTCGCTTCGATCGCCCGCGTCGCGAAGAACTGCGGGTAACGCATGATATGCTTTTCAAACCCGGTCTCGGTGCGGACGTAGGCGAGCCCGTAGCGAAGGAGAAAGGCGAGTCGATCGGGAGAAAGGAGCGAGGTGGCAAGCCGGTTCGTCGGGGTGCGGGGATCCTTGTTCGTCTGGTATTCGGGCGAATGGAGAATGCCTCCGAGGTTCGTGTCGGTGAGAATGGCGAGCTCGGCCGCCGGATCCTCGGGGCGGAGAAGTTGGTCGAGGTCGAGGGGCTCCTCCTCGCGGAAATAATTGAAAACCGGCTTCCCGTAGGAGGGTGAGGCGTAGAAGGCGCCAGCGAGCGGCTCGGGCGAGCCGTCGTCATACTCCATGTTGTTCGAGAACACCATGAGCTGGGTCGCATTGACGAAGCGGCGGAATTTCTTGTTTTGAAAGCGGCTCTCGATCCGTTTCCGTTCGGCGAGGATGCCGTCGCGGTTGTTCGGCTTTTTCACCTCGATGAAGACGAGGGGCAGGCCGTTGATGAGCAGGGTGATGTCGGGACGGAACTCCTCGTCCTCGTTCCGGCAGGGGAACTCGGTGACGACGTGGAGGGAATTCCGCCGGAAATCGTCGAAGTCGATGAGTTTCAGTCCCGACCGGGCGATGAGGCGCTCGTAGAAGCGTTTGCCGAGGTCCTCGTTTTCGAGCAGCAGGCTCAACTCGCCGAGAACGGCATCGATCTCGGAGGGAGCGGCTTCGGGATTGAGTCGGGAGACGCCCTCGACGAAGAGCTTGGGAACCAGATTAGACGAGATTTCCCACTCCAGATCGCGAAGCGAAACATAAGTGTACCCGAGCCTCGTCAGGTGGAGGAGAGCGGGAATCTTGACCCTGGAGTCTTCGTTGAAAATCATGGAATTCCGTTCTCACGATGCTCCACGTTGGCCGTAAACAGGTCCCACCGAAGAAGCGGACGGACTTTACCCCAATTCCGCACCGATCGCCAATCCCCGAAACCGCTACAGTCCAAGAAAAAAGGGAGACCTCGCGGTCTCCCTTTTCCGTTTCAAATCGCGGTCGTGTCCCGACGTTCAATCCTCCACCACCTCGGGCCACTGGGTGTGGAAGAATTCACCTTCGGGCTTGTCGATGCGCTCGTAGGTGTGGGCGCCGAAGAAGTCGCGCTGGGCCTGGAGCAGGTTGGCGGGAAGTCGGGGCGACCGGTAGCTGTCGTAGTAGCCGAGCGAGGCGCTGAAGGCCGGGATCGGAATCCCGTTGCTCACGCCGAGGGCGACGATCTCGCGCCAGTCGGCCTGATTCCGGTTGAGGATGTCCATGAAGAAGGGGTCGAGCATCAGGTTCACGAGGTTCGGATTGCGCTCGTAGGCCTCGGTGATGCGGTTGAGGAAACGCGCCCGGATGATGCAGCCGCCGCGCCAGATACGGGCGATCGCGCCGAGGTTGAGTCCCCAGCCGTGGGCTTCGCCGACCTTCTTGATGAGGTCGAGCCCCTGGGCGTAGGAGATGATCTTCGAGGCGTAAAGCGCGTCGTGGACCTTCTGCACGAGGACGTCCTTGGGAAGGTCGATCTTCGGCGTCGGGCCGGCGAACTGGGTGGCCGCGGCGAGGCGCTGGTTGCGCATCGAGGAGAGGATGCGGGCCTCGACCGCCGCGTTGATCGTGGAAATGACGACGGTGTTGTCCGCCGCGTTCATCACGGTCCAGCGGCCCGTGCCCTTCTGGCCGGCCTTGTCGAGGATGAGCTCGACGACGGCCTCGCCGGTCTCCTCGTCGCGGATCGTGAAGATCTTGCTGGTGATCTGGATGAGGTAGCTCTCGAGATCGCCCTGGTTCCACTGCTCGAAGATCGCACCGATCTCATCCGTGCTGAAGCCGGCCGTCTTGAAGATCTGGTAGGCCTCGCAGATGAGCTGCATGTCGCCGTATTCGATCCCGTTGTGGACCATCTTCACGTAGTGGCCCGCGCCGCCGGTGCCGATGTGGGTGACGCAGGGATCGCCGTTCACCTTGGCGGAGATGGATTCGAAGATCGGCTTGATCAGTTCCCAACTGCTCGCGGGACCGCCGGGCATGATCGCCGGGCCTTTGCGTGCGCCTTCTTCACCGCCGGAAACGCCGGTGCCGATGAAGAGGAGTCCCTTGGCCTCGAGTTCCTTGGAGCGGCGCTCGGTGTGGATGAAATAGGTGTTGCCTCCATCGATGATGAGATCACCGGGATCGAGGAGCGGCACGAGCTGGTCGATCACGGCATCCACCGCATCGCGGTCGGCGGGATTGGCACCGGCCTTGGACTGCACGAGCATCATGATCTTTCGGGGAGTGGCGACGCTCTCGACGAAAGCCTCCATCGTGTGCGCTCCGTGAAGGTTTTTACCCGGATTCCCGGCGATGAATTGATCCGTCACCGAGGAGGTGCGGTTGTAAACGGAAACCTGGAAGCCGCGGCTCTCCACGTTCAACACCAGGTTCTGCCCCATCACGGCGAGGCCAATCAGTCCGAAATCGCTCTTGCTCATTGCTTTGTTCTTGGAAGGTTTTGGAAACGGAAGCCTATCCACTATTCAGCAATGGCAAGCCCTCATTTTGTATACTCTGTCTCGACCCGCCCTGTTGCGGAGGTCGAGGCCGTCCTCGAGCCCTCGACCGTCCATGGTGCCGACCTCCGATTCCACGGGGTGGTGCGCGATCGCGAGGAGGGACGCTCCCTCGCGGGGATCGACTACAGCCACTACGAGACCATGGCGCTGAGCGAATTGGGACGCATCGGCGAAGCGATGGGGGCGGAGTTTCCGGGGCACCTCGGCCTCGTCCATCACGTGATCGGCTACGTGCCCGCGGGCGTCGCTTCGATCCTGATCCGGGTGCAGACCGCCCATAGCGCCGAGGCTTTCGAAATCTGCCGGGAATACCTCCGTCGCATCAAAACGACGGTGCCGATCTGGAAGAAGCCCGTCTTCGAAGGTGACAAAGTGCCCCCGAGCCTCTCATGATCCTGCAATTCGGAACGGGAAACTTCCTGCGCGGCTTCGCCGATCTCTTCGCCGACGAACTCGGGATCGGTCCGGTCGTGGCGGTGCAATCGACCGAGGGTGATCGCGGCGCGCTGCTGAACCGATCGGGCGGGCGCTATCACGTGGCGATCCAGGGGATCGAAGGAGGCCGGGTCGTGGATGAGACAGTCGAGGTCCGCTCGATCGCGCGGGCGCTTTTTGCCGCGACGGAGTGGGAGGCAGTGCTCGACGTGGCCCGCGATCCTGGTCTCCTCGCGATCGTGTCAAATACGACCGAGGCGGGTTATGCGCTCGAGGAAGCGGATGCCAAACGCGGTGCGGGAGTTCCGTTCTCGTTTCCGGCGAAATTGCTCGCGGTGCTCCTCGCGCGAGGCGAGGCGGGGCTTCAGGCTCCGTGGATCGCGCCTTGCGAACTGATCGAGGGAAACGGCGAACGTTTGAAAGAACTCGTCCTCGCCCAAGCGGCGCGATGGGGGATCAGCGGCGAAACCCGTGATTGGATCGCGACCCAATGTCGCTGGGTGAATACACTCGTCGATCGCATCGTGCCCGGACCGCCGCGTCAGCACCCCTTGCTGGGAGTCGATCCCCTGTTGATCATGGCCGAGCCTTTCGCCCTCTGGGCGGTCGAGACGGTTGATGACGGGTTTCCTTTTGCCGCGCATCGCGCGGTGGTGCAGGCGCCGGACATCGCCTCCTACAGCCTGCGGAAGATCCGGATTCTCAACGGAGCCCACACCGCGCTCGTCTGCCGTGCCCTCCGCTCGGGATTCGAGACGGTGCGGCAATGCCTCGATGATCCGGAGGTCGGGGAATGGCTCGAAAGACTGCTCTTCGCGGAAATCGTCCCCGTGCTCGAAGGTCGCTGCGACGATCCCGAGGGTTTCGCGCGCGCGGTGCTCGATCGTTTTCGCAATCCCTTCCTCGAACATCGGCTCGCGAGCATCGCCTTGAATCACGAGGCCAAGATCGCGACGCGTCTCTTGCCGACCTTGCGGGAGTATCGCGAACATTTTGGGCAGGATCCGCCGCTGCTTGCGGCTCTGCTCCGTGCGGACGCGTGACCCAACACGGTCACGTCCACCATTCAACCCTCTTCACTCACCGGTGATGCTCCAGCGAAGGAGTCGCGGCACGATGTGCTCGAGTCCCTCGCTTTGCTCGGGATGCGGGCTGATCCCGACGACGCGGCCTTTGCCGAAGGTGCCCGAGAGGATCGCGGGGGAATCGATCTGGATGCCGGCGGGCGTGCCGTTCTCGGCGGTCTCGGTTCTGAAAACGGCGAGGGTGGTGAAATCGGGCAGGTCGGGAGATCCGGCCGGCTCCATCACCGGGCCGTTCGCGTATTTCACCCCGGCTGTTTCGAGATCGAGGAGAGGCTTCGCCTCTTCGGTGAAGCCCAGCTCGAGGACTTTCGTGCCGCGTTTCCACTTCTGGGATTTCGTTTTCGCATCGAGGATCTTGAGCGACCACGAGTAGTTCTCGCAGGCGAGGTAACAGCCCGCGCAGATGCCGAGGTAACCACCTCCGGTCCTGACAAACTCACGCACGACCTCGCGTCCGTCACCACCGAGTCCCTCGGCCTGGCGGCTGCCACTGCCGCCGGGAAAGATCACCGCATCGAACTCGCGCAGGACGCCGGCGCGGATTTCCTCGGGCGTGACGAAGCGGGCGGTGAATTCGGCGGGACGCGCCGAAAGGGTTTTCAGGAGCGCGTCGGGTCCGGATCCTCCCACGCCGGGACCCCGGTAGATGGCCACGTCGATAACCTCCTCCGCGGTGAGAGGAGCGATGGAGAGGAGAGCAAGTGAAAAACCACAGACGAGAGCCTTCATCTACGACGATTTAGCAAAAACGTCGGGGAGCTGGCGATCCCAAAATCACGGTTCTTCCCCGCCGAGGAAACGTTCTTTTCCTTTCTTCCAGCGCTGGAAAACCTCCTTGGCTTTCTCCTTCTGGGCGTCGGTCAGGATGGGCAGCACTTTCGAAAGGGCTGCGCCGGTGAGGGCGATGTCTTCCTTCACATAAGCCTTGCGACGCTCGTAGCGTTCGTCAAGGGCGGCGTGGATGAGGGGTCTGACTTGTTGCAACTGCTCCTGCGAGAGCTTGAGCTGCTTGTTGAGATGTTCGGTCACGAATTCTTTCGACTCTTCGTCCCGCCAACCCTCGCTGAGCGGGATGATGCGGACGAGAAACAGAAAAAGAGCGACAGCCCCACAGAAGAAACCCGCACCGAAAACGGCAAACAGCCCGCAACCCGCCTTGAATTTGGTTTTTCGGTCCATATCGGTCAGATCGGGAGGGGCAGCAGGCCGGCCCATTGCGTCACGATGCCTCCGACCCCGTCGGGGAGAATGTGCTGGTGACGCATCGCCAGGAAGACGAAAGCGGCAAGGGCGATCGGCAGCGAGGCGGCGGCGAAACGCCACGAAAGGATCGCGAAAATCTCGGCGAAGCCCGGAGTGGCCTTGGCGAGGGCGGCGCGCAGGCGCGTCTCGAATCCGAAGGAGGACGGATCGCCGAAGGGCTGGTGGCGTCGCGCCTCGGCGAAGAGCCGGTCGAGTGTGGGATCGTTCGTGTTCATGGTTCGAGTCCGAGTTCGGTGAGGAGTTCCCGCATTTTCTTCCGGGCGCGGTGGGCCCTGACCTTGACGTTGCTCTCGGTCCAGCCGGTGAGGGCGGCGGTCTCGCGCACGCCGCGCTCTTCGAGATCGAGCAGGGTGATGACGAGACGGTCCTTCGCCTCGAGCCGTTCGAGGAGGAGCGAGACGGTTTCCCAAGCCTCGCGGCGGGAGCGGGCGCGCTCGTCGCCGAGGTCACGATCATCACGCCGTTCGGTCGGGTCGACGAGGGTTTCGCTTTCGCGGCGACGACGGTTGGAGCGGAGAAAATCGTAGCAACCACGCACGGCGACGGTCATCACCCAGTGTTCGAAAGGCGCGTCGCTCCGGTAGCTGCCGAGGCCGCGCCAGAGCTTCACGAGGAGATCCTGGACGAGGTCCTCGAGCTCCGGTCGCGTGCGCGCGAAGCGCGAGGCCGTCGACCAGATGCGGGGACGGTAATGCGCGGCGAGGCGGACGAAGGCGTCTTCGTCTCCCTTCACCGCCCGGGCCACCCATTCGGACTCTGGTATTTCGGTCTCCACCTTCCGCGTCGCCCGGCTTGTATCGAAAAAAAACATGATGAGCAAGCAGCTCCCGCGAGGGGAGACGACACGCTCCCCGGGGAGGTTACACCATCATGTCGATTTCCGGTCGCGGGAGAGACTGTTTGACGCCCCCGGCCGCGCTCTTAGTGTTGCCGGAAACCTTTTCCCTCACGCCGTTGACCTCCTTTCTCCCGCCTCTGTCCAGCGGCGAACTCCGCCGCCTCGACCACGATCACTTCTGGCATCCCTTCACCCAGATGCGGGATTGGTGCGCCTCGGAGACGGATCCGCTCGTGATCGTCTCCGGCGAGGGGCCGTGGCTCATCGACTCGGAGGGAAACCGCTATTTCGACGGCAATAGCTCGATCTGGACGAATCTCCACGGACATCGCCATCCCCTCATCGACGGGGCGATCCGCGACCAGCTCGATCGGATCGCGCATAGTTCGGCGCTGGGTTTTTCCAACGAGCCGGCCATCCGCCTCGCCGCGAAGCTCGTCGAGGTCGCGCCGGGCGACTCGCTCACCCGGGTGTTTTTCACCGACGATGGCTCGACCGCGATCGAATGTGCCTGCCGCATGGCCGCGCAGTACCGCGAGCGGGTCGGTGAGACGGTGCGACGCCGTTTTGTCGCCTTCGACGGGGCCTACCACGGCGATACGGTCGGGGCTGCCTCGCTCGGAGGCATCCCGGCTTTTCACGGGCTCTTTGCCTCGACCGGCTACGAGGTGACCCGTCTCGCGACGGTGGAGGCGCTCGAGGCACTCGCACCGCCGGAAGCCGCGGAAATCAACGCGGTGATCCTCGAACCGCTCATCCAAGGTGCCGCCGGGATGCGGCTTGGGCCTGTGGGAATGCTGCGCCGGATCCGCGAATGGTGTGACCGTCACGGTGCCTTTCTCATCCTCGACGAGGTGATGACGGGCTTCGGCCGCACCGGGAAGATGTTCGCCTGCGAACACGAGGAGGTCGTGCCGGATTTTCTTTGCCTCGCGAAGGGACTGACGGGCGGCTATCTGCCGCTTGCCGCGACGCTTACGACCGAACGGGTCTTTGCAGCGTTCCTCGGCCGGTTCGATGAACTGAAGACCTTTTTCTACGGACACAGTTACTGCGGCAACGCCCTCGGTTGTGCCGCTGCTTTGGGAAGTTTGCGGGTCTTTGAAGAGGAGCGGGTCCTCGAAGGTCTGCGGGCCAAGATCGAGGTATTCAACCAAGCCTTGCAGGAAGCCGCGTCACGATGCCCGGCGTTTGGAGAAGTCCGGCAGATCGGTCTCATCGCCGGCATTGATCTGGTGGATCCCGGGACGGGCGCTCCGCTCGATTGGCGCGAGGAAACCGGAGCCAGGATCTGTCGCAGGGCCCGTCGGTATGGGCTCCTCACCCGTCCCATCCGGGATACCCTGACCCTGATGCCGCCCCTCGTCTCCATGGAGGAGCAGA
>JALRFZ010000370.1 GCA_023253615.1 Verrucomicrobiales bacterium
AGAGGAACAGCAAGGCGGCGACCGGATTCGCCTCGAGTTCACGGCCTTTGCGGCTCGTGTAGTTCGTGAAAATGGTCACCCCGTCTTCCCCGAAATCTTTCATCAGCAGGGTCCGCGAATTGGGGAGACCGTCGAGACCGATCGTCGAGAGGGTGAGGGCGTTCGGTTCGCGCAGGCCCGCGGCGAGGGCTTCTCCGAACCATTTCGAGAATTGATCGAAAGGCGACGGAGCGAGATCGGCGCGGCGCAGGGTGCCGGCGTGATAGTCGCAGCGGAGTTCGGCGATGGTTTTGACGACGGGTTCGGTCATGGCGGTGGTCTGAGGAAAGGATTCTCCCGGAAATACGACCCCTGCAAGTGGAGAGGCACCCAATCTTCCGGTTGAAAGGCGGCCGGGTCCGATGTCCACTCCCTCCATGGGCACAGACACCAACCGCCTCGACGATCGGCTCGAGCGCATTCTCTTCGACCAGGCCACGATCCGCTCGTGCATCGCGGAGATGGGGGCGAAGATCACGGCGGACTATGCCGGCGGCGATCTCACCATCGTCGCGGTGCTGCAGGGCGGGGTGCTCTTTCTCGCCGACCTCAGCCGTGAGATCCGCCTGCCGCTGCGGATGGATTCGATCTCGGTCGCCAGCTACCACGGCGGCACGTCGAGCTCGGGCACGGTGACCTTTCACCAAAACCACCTCCCCGATGTGGAGGGGCGCGATGTGATCGTGCTCGACGACATCCTCGACTCGGGCCGGACGCTCGCGGCGATCATGGAGCGGATCGAGGCGGAATGCCGCCCCCGCAGCCTGCGTTCGGCCGTGTTGCTCTCGAAGCAGGTCGAGCGGGCCATCCCGATCGAGGCCGATTACCGGGGCTTCGACATCGGCGATGAATTCGTGGTGGGCTATGGTCTCGACTACCAGGGCGAATACCGCAACCTGCCCATGATCGGGGTGCTGAAACGCGAATGGATCGGAGGCGGCGAATGAAGGTGACGGTGCTGTTTTTTTCGGTGTTGCGCGAAATCGCGGGGACGGATCGGATCGAACGGGAAACCTCCGACGGTGCCACTCTCGGTGAACTCGTCGCTGATTTGGAGGTCCGGTTTCCCGGCCTCGCGGCGTGGGATGGTCGGCTCCTCCTCGCGGTGAATGGCGAATACGCCGATCGCTCCACACCGATCGCGGCCGGAGACGAGGTCGCCCTGATGCCGCCGGTGCAGGGTGGTTGAACTTGGAACGACTCCAATCCCGGCCATGCAACCGTCCTTCCCGATCCCTCCGGCCTGGCGTTGGCGACTGGCAATAGGCGGCTTCGTGGCACTTGGGTTCGGCCTTTGGCTGATCACCTTCGTTTACCACCGGGTCGCCAAAGCGAACTTCGAAGCTCATGTCGCCGAACTCGCCGCGAAAGGGGAGTCGATCGAGGTCGATGATCTACGACCCCCGCCGATCGGGAATCCGGAGGATGATGTGGGGGCGGCACCGGTGTTTGCGGAGTTTCTTGAGCGGTGTCGGAAGGATCCCGAGGGGGAAGGAGAGGATCCCGTGTTTGGGGCATTTAATTTTCGAAAGATTCCGGGATTCTCCGCGGATCAGATCGAAGAGAGAAAGCCGCCTCTAGTGAAATATCTCACATCTTCATCTTTCATCGAAGGTTTCGACACCTCGGATGAGGTCGCGGCTGCACGCGCGATCTTGGATCACGGTGAAGCACATGAGCAAACCCTTGCTGGAATTCGAGAAGCACTGGCGCGATCCAGAGCGGACTTCGAGGCACCGTATGGTGACTTCAAAGCGTCGTATCCGGGTCTGAATGCGTTTCACAACACTGGGAAATACTTACATCGGCAGGGGCAGGCGGCCCTGTTTCTAGGAAGAAACGATCTCGCGCGGTCCAACGCCGTCGCGATACTTCGATTTGCGAGGCATGTAGGAAGTCATGTCACCTTGATTCACGGGCTCGTGGGGATTTCGAATCACGATAATGCCATTCATCTAATTCGGGAGGGGTTCGATTCCGGGGCCTGGAGCAAGGAGGATCTGAGCGCTCTTGCCGTTGAATTGGAAGCCAGGTGGCTTGAGGAGGCGTTCCTCGGCGCTCTTCGGATGGAGCGGGCAGGTGCGATGATTTTCTGGAAGCAAATGCCCGAAGATCACGCGTCGTGGGAATACCAAGATGACCGATGGATCCGACATTTTCTTTTGATGCCCGACCTTCGCGAGGGCTGGATCGTCGACGGATCGGAATTCTACTCGCGGATGCTACAGGAAAAGGTCCTGGAAGATGAGCATGGCAATATACTGACGACACGGATTGTGCCTCCTCTAAGGGCGCTTCCGGAGATTGCTCCGGCAGGGAGTGATCCACGCGATCAGATTCGATTCTATGTGGAAACGTTTCGCCACGTTTCGGCGTGCTCATCGTTTGCAACGTTTGCATCGATCCGGTCCCGTACCCTCCGCTCCCAGGTCTTCCAGGACCACGCACTCATCGCCATATCCCTCGCCCTGCACCAACGCAAGAACGGCCGCCTCCCGGCCACTCTCGATGGACTCACCCTGCCGAGCGGTGCGCCACTCCCCCTCGATCCCTTCACCGGCGTGAATTACCTCTACCGGCCCGAGGGCGAAACCGACTACCTCCTCTACAGCCCCGGACCCAACGGCCTCGACGAAGGCGGTCTCATCCGGCACCGCTACGAGGACGGCGACTGGGTCTGGCGGCTACACCTCCCGGACGATTTCGACTACGACGCCTATCGCCGGTGAATCGGTGCGTTCCGATGCCGCCGGTGCAGGGTGGGTGAGAGGTGACCACACGGGTCGCAGGCTTCAACCGACCCGCTGTCCCGGCACGGCTCCGTCGTCGGGCGAGAGGAGGAAGATGTCTTCCCCGCCCGGACCCGCCGCGATGATCATGCCTTCGCTGACCCCGAACTTCATCTGCCGCGGCGCGAGATTCGCCACGACGACGACGAGACGTCCGACGAGATCGGCCGGGGCGTAGGCCGACTTGATGCCGGCGAAAACCGTGCGTCGGCTTTCGCCGCCGAGGCTCAGGGTCAGCTTCACGAGTTTTTTCGCTTCGGGCACCTCATCCGCCGCGACGATGCGCGCGACGCGGAGATCGGTCTTCAGGAAATCCTCGATCCCGATTTCGGCCGCGATTGGATTGGCGGCGAGGGCGTCGCCGCTGTCTTCCCGGGTCTTTGCCTCCGGAGCGGTCGCAGGCGCCTCGGCGGCGGCCTCTTCGCGCGATTCGGCGATCATGGCCTCGACCTTCGCCGCATCGACCCGCTGCATCATGTGGGAGAATTTCGCGATGGGACGTCCCGTCAACGGTGTCCCGGCCTGCGACCACGAGGTGATCGTTTCACCGAAAAGCTCGCCCGTCTTCCGCGCCAGCGAGGGCAGGACCGGAGCAAGGTAGATGACGAGGGTGCGGAAGAGATTCAGCGCCACGGTGCAGGCGTCCTGCAACTCGCGGGCTTTCGCGGGATCCTTGCGCAGCTCCCAGGGGGCTTTTTCCTCGACGTAGGGATTGGCCTGGTCGGCCAGCTCCATGATCATGCGCATGGCTTTGCCGTAGTCGCCGTTCTCATAGGCCGCCGCGATTTCCGCGCCACGCTCCGCGAAGCGGGTGAAAAGGCCGCCGTCGTCCGGATACTCCGCCGAAAGGCCGCTCTCGGCGACGAACTTCGCGGTGCGGCTGGCGAGATTCACCACCTTGCCGACGAGGTCGCTGTTCACCCGCGCGACGAATTCGCCGAGATTCAGATCGAGATCCTCCACGCGGGAGGAGAGCTTCGTCGCGTAGTAGTAGCGCAGGTATTCCGGATCGAGGTGCTCGAGATATTTCGAGGCGCGGATGAAGGTGCCGCGCGATTTCGACATCTTCTCTCCATCGACGGTGAGAAAGCCATGGATGTGGACCTGCGTCGGCAGGCTGAAACCCGCGGTTTTCAATTCCGCCGGCCAGAAGAGGGTATGGAAATACTGGATGTCCTTCCCGATGAAGTGGTGTACCTCGGTGCGGTCGCTGCGCCACCAGTCGTCGAGCTTTTCACCCTGACGTTCGCACCATTCCGCGGTCGCCCCGATGTAGCCGATCGGCGCGTCGAACCAGACATACCAGTAGTTCCCCGGCGAGTCCGGAATCTCGAAGCCGAAATACGGCGCGGGACGCGAGACGTCCCAGTCGCGGAGCGGCTCGTGGAGGAAGAAGTTCTTCAGGTAGTTCGCGCTCTCCGTCGGGATCGTCCCCGACTGGGTCCATTCGGCGAGGAAATCGTGCATCTTCTCGATGCGCACGAAGAGGTGTTTCGCCTCCCGGATCTCCGGGCGCGAGCCTGACAAAGTGCTCACCGGATCGACGAGATCGACGGGGCTGTAGGTCGCACCGCAGCTCCCGCAGTTGTCTCCGGGCTGATCCTTCGAGCCGCACCTCGGGCAGGTGCCGCGCACGAAGCGGTCCGCGAGGAAGGTGCCCTGCTCGGTGTCGAAGAGCTGGGCGATGTCCTCTTCCACGATCATGTCGGCCGCGCGCAGGGCCGCCCAGATCTCATGACAGACGGCGCGGTTCGCCTCGCTGTGGGTGCTGCCGTAATGGTCGAATTCGATCCCGAATCCGGCGAAGTCGCGCTGGTGGGCCTCGCTCATCTCGGCGATGAGGGCCTCTTCGCTGCGGCCTTCGGCCCGGGCGCGGATCATGATCGCGGTGCCGTGGGTGTCGTCGGCGCAGACGTAGACGGCGCGGTTCCCGATCATTTTCTGGAATCTCACCCAGATGTCGGTCTGCAAGTATTCGACGAGATGGCCGATGTGGATGTGGCCGTTCGCGTAGGGCAGGGCGGAGGTGATGAGGAGCTGGCGCATGGAGGGAAACCGGATCGGGAATGTGAACGGGAAACGCGGACCTGTCCACTGGCGAAGGTGGAAACCTCTCCCGCCTCACCACAAGGGCGCGTTCCCCGTATATCCCGCCACGGCGTCGCGGTCGAGCTCGAGACCGAGTCCCGGAGTGTCCGGAATCGCGAGCATGCCGTCGGCATCGAGACGCCAGCCGCCTGCGGTGATGTCGTCGATGAAGGGC